>USHK01000136.1 GCA_900554375.1 uncultured Sutterella sp. | reverse complement strand
GAGCGTCTCGTGGGCTCGGAGATGTGTATAAGAGACAGGTTGTCAGCATCTCAGGCGTGATCGCTTCTCCGCCCTGGGGCATGCTCGGGCAGGGCTGGGGCTACCGCCCGGTGCTCTACACCTCGATTTTCCTGAGCGGCATATTCGGCGTAGTGCAAGCTATACCCCATGATTTGACGTGGTTTACAGCGCTGCGCTTCATCGGCGGGCTTGCTTTTGCGGGTATCTTCCCGGCCATCAACGCCGTACTGACGCAATCGTCCGATCCGCAGGATCGAGGCAAGGTATTCGCCTACTCCTACTCCGTACAACAGTTCGGCAGCGTGATCGGCCCGGTTCTGGGCGGCGCCATTGCAACGTGGACGAACAATCAGGTGACGCTTGCCGCTGCCGGCGCCGTTCTCTTCCCGGTTGTGGCAATTCTTTACTTCTTCCGCCCGAAGGCTCCGGCTCCTGCCACCGGTATGCCCAAGGCTTTGAGCGAAGAAGGCTGCGAAGTGCGTCGTGAACTTCAAGCTCAAGCTGCCGACGCGGCGCTTGAGAAAAAAGACGAAGAGAACAAAAAGGAAGCTTGAGTTTGATTCGAACCTAAACTCCTGCGATTTTTCATAAACATCTGAAAATAAATTTTCAGCCCCTGGCAAGCTCCTGATTTTCTTGGGAAAACTTTGTCAGGGGTATTGATTTTTCTGAAAACATAGATTATAATTAGAGAAATCAGACCAATCTATCCAAGTTCCCGCCGTGACCACCAGCAAAGATCTCTGCCAGCTCAATTTCCTCACCTTCAAAAATCGCGGGCATACCTACGTTCGTGCTTATCGAAACGCCTGGATCCCCAAGAAGCTCGATGACAAAGGTAATGTCATCAGAAAGGCCGGCAGCGCTCCCTGCGAGCAGCACCAGGTCGGGGCCCTCCTTCCTTCGGGCCGCGTCAAGGTCTCCAAGAACTTCCTCAAGAAATTCCCTGTTTTCGAAGGGGTTGACTGGTACTTCCTTGATCGTCAATTGGTCGATGAGGAGACCTACTACGCCCAAACTCCGGATCCCGTCGAACAAGCAGCGCAACAAACGACTGAAACTGAAACAGACGAGGCTCAAACTCGACAACAAGAGTCAGTCGATGAGATTGACGAGGCTGCATGTGTCTCCGGCCCCGAGGTCAAGAACTTCCTTCCATACTTTGCGTTGAGTAGTCTTGCTCAGGCAAACGGCTTGTTTGATGCTTTGAAGGAAGTTTTCGGCAAGGACGACGCCATTCGCTGGCGCGACTACGCCATCTACCAGATCCTCAACGGCGGTTCTGCCGACTGCTTCCAATACTGGGCGATGGATCAACACCTGCCTCATGCCTCGGCCAAAATGGACGGCAGAAGAATTTCCAAACTGCTGCAGACTTGTTCGCAGGAAGCCTGGGATCGGTTTTGGAAGGCCCGGTTTGATCAGGCCACAAAAATTGAGAACGACAAGGGTGATGAACGGTCTGTGCGCTTTTGCGCTTTCGACAGTACGTCCATCTCGACATACGCCGACTGGACACCGGCAGCCTATGGTCATGCTAAGCAGGATTCGGATTTAAAGCAGATCAACCTGGCTACGGTCATCGATCAGTTGACCGGTATCATCGTCTACGCCTTTGTTTATGAGGGTTCCATCAACGACAAGGCAACCTACAGCTATGTCTACAGCCGCATGGAGCGGGCTGGCTTTCCCATGCAGAAAATCATGCTCGTGACCGATCGCGGCTATTACAGCAGCGGCAATGCCTACGAGATGCTGAAAAACAATGCCCACTACCTGTCGGCTGTGCCGATTACCAGGGACAGCGTCGAGGAAAAATGGATCCTCGAACAGGGCGACAGCATTAAAGACATGCCGCATTTTTGGGACAACGTCAATCAAGTTGCCCATTTCAGAAGGCAGGAAAAATGGAAACTTCCCGACGGCAGCTTTAAAGAAACCTACACCCACATCCTCTTTGATCCGGATACCGCCAAGGAAGCCAAAAGCAGCCTCAACAATCTGTTGACAAGGACTGTGGATAGCCTCAATAAGGGACACTCTGTTGATCAACAAGCGTTCAATTCTGCCAGGCCTTACCTGAAGCAAATCCCGAATCCTGACGGCAAGCAGCACATGCAAGCCGAAAAGATCTGGGCATTCAATCAGGCTGCCATTGAACGCCACCACAAGCGCGCCGGCTTCTGGGTGCTTAAAACTGACGTCGTAGACGATCCCGTGGTTGCCGTAACCCTCTATCGGATGCGTGAATTTATCGAACAGGGATTCGATCAATTGAAAAATGAAGTCGGCGGCAGGCGTTTACGCGTGCAGGAGCGTTCTCACCTCGGTAAGGTGCTGCACTTCCTGTTGGCCGTTTCATTACGTGTGAACGCGCGTTTCAGATTCGATCACCACAAGCAGCTCGTGCCGGCCAGCAAGCTTGAAATCCCAAGCAATTCGCTCGACACGCTCCTGGCAAAAATCAATCGCTACAAGATCCGCCGTATGAATCCGAGTCAGCAGTGGCTGCTCGACCTTGTTCCCAAATCTGTGCAGTCCATGCTTAACGTCATGTTTGGCATCGGTCGCTTGCCCAAGAGAATGGGGATCCGATGAGGCAAAAAACTCCGCGCCATAGATTGAGTTTTATGGTGCGGAGTTTAGGATGAATCGTCCGGCTCTATCTACTGGCGGAAGGAGAGGGATTCGAACCCTCGATGCCCTAAACGGACATGCCGCCTTTCCAGGGCGGTACAATCAACCACTCTGCCATCCTTCCGCGGTCTCTGTTTAACAGATCAAATTTTTAGCTCTCCTGAATCGGAGAATGCGCATTATGCCTACTCTTGACCGATTGTGCAAGAGGATGCGGCGAAGAAGTTCAAAACTTCCAGACCTAGTGGCACCAATCGCCCAGTTATGGGCGTGAAACCTTGCTCAAACGAGTGTTTGGATTACTGTCAGTTTGTCTTAGATGTGACGGCGCCAAACCAGTCTATAATCTTTGTTAATACGCATTTTTCGCAAATTTTTAGCGAAAAATGGGAGTTGATCTATGCTTCTGCGCTTTTCAGTACAAAATTACTTGAGCTTCAAAACTGTACAAACCCTGGAGCTAATTGCCAATACACGACACAAGGAAAGCCTTGACCTCAATGCTTTCAAGACTGAGTGTTCGCTCTTTCCCAGAGTCCTCAAGACGGCTGCGATTTTGGGGCCGAATGCATCCGGAAAGTCAAACTTGCTCAAGGCGCTCCAGACGTTGCGTGCGCTTGTCATTCGCAAAGAAGTTGCCGGGCCTAATCCAATGGCTCTCGTGAAACCATTCCATTTCGTCGAAAACGAGCAGCAGGAGCCCGTATCTTTCGATGTTCAGCTGCTTTTAGATGGCATTCCTTACGAGTACTTCCTTTCGGTCAGCAACGGTATTGTTGTCGGCGAGTCTCTCCGTATGCATGGAGGAGAGGGAAAGCGTTGGCGTACTGTTTTTGATCGTGTTTTGGACAAAAGCCAAACAGCCCCAGCTTACGCCTATAGCTATGGAAGCGGTTTCGGAGCTGGGAAAAAAACGCTCGAAGCAAGAACAAGTCCCGACGCAACGTTTCTAGGGACCGCTGTTTTGTTTGACATTGAGGCAGTTGCGTCGGTCTATCGTTGGTTTAAGGATCAGCTCGTTGTTATTAACGAAAGAGCCTCACTCAACGAACTCTTCACGATCGGAAGAATGGCCGAGGATCTGCCCTTTAAAGAATCTGTAGCGCAGCTTATGAAGGCGGCAGATCTTGGTATTTCCGGCATTCAGATTCAAAAGCAGAAAATTCCTGCGATGTCGGTAGCTGTTAATCCGCTCAAGGGGGAGGCGCAGGTCAAGAACGAAGACAGAGAAGTTGTTTCGGTCACGCTCAGCCATGAAGTGGACGGTAGATCGTGGACTCTTCCTTTTGAAGAAGAGTCTTTGGGAACTAGGCGGTTTCTTCATCTAGCAGGACCTTTGATTGACCTGCAGAATAAAGAAATCACTTTGTGTTTCGACGAATTGGAAGCGAGTCTGCATCCGCTTCTGTTGGAAGCGATTCTCGAAATGTTCCAAAGGAAAAATCCCCATCCTGCTGGGGCACAGTTGATATTTACGACGCACTGCGATTCTCTGCTGGACAATAACACGGTCAATCCCAATGTAACTCTGCTGCGTCGGGACCAGATTTGGTTTGTGGACAAAAATCGTCAGTTAGAAAGTAGTCTTTACTGCTTGGATGAGTTTACCGTCAGAAAAGCTGAATCCGTTCGACGCGGTTATCGGATCGGGCGCTACAAAGCTATTCCGTTGCCTTTTGAGCTTGGGGAGTGAAGATGGCAAGAGCTTCCCAGATGCTGCAGGCGCGGAAAAAGCGACGCAACTTGCCGGGACAGGCGACGCTTGTGATCGTCGAAGGACAGACGGAAGAAAAGTATTTCACGGATCTTGCCGCCTATTACAGAAGTCTGAGCACATTTGTTCTGCGCGGACAAGGTACGGATGCCGTTTCTCTTGTCGACTATGCAGCCAGGCTGTATCTGAATGGCCGACAAGGAAACAGCCGACAGCAGCGCGCAAGTGCCAAATGCTTTCCCGCCAGGATCTTTGACAATATCTTCATAGTTTTTGATGAGGATGAGAAACCCGAGCAAAGAAGGAAGGCTTTAGCGGCTATCGAGCTGTCTCTTATACACATCTGACGCTGCCGACGACTCCTTAC
>USHK01000135.1 GCA_900554375.1 uncultured Sutterella sp. | reverse complement strand
GATTCATGAGCGTCTCGTGGGCTCGGAGATGTGTATAAGAGACAGGTATGGAACAGTTTCACTGAGCTTCTTCTCAGCGGTGAGCTCTGGAAGCACATAACAGCCAGCGCCGGAAGAGTCTTTGGTGGATTTCTGCTTGCAATATTTGTCGCTATTCCCTTGGCTTATTTCTTTTACTATTCGCCGGCATCTGAAAAAAGGGCAAAGCTGTTATTGGAGGCATTACGCTTTATCCCGCCCCTTTCTCTTATTCCTTTATTGATACTTTGGCTTGGCATTGGGGAGGCCGCAAAACTTGCCATTGTGTTTTTAGCGAGCTTCTTTCCGATTTATTTAAACGTGTTCTCCGGTTTTAAGCAAATCGATAAGTCTTATAAGGAGCTGGCTTTTATGCTTAAGCTCAATCGGAGGGAACGTTTTAAACATATTGAGTTCCCGGCGTCTCTTCCTAATATTTTTACAGGCCTGAGGTTAGGCTTTAGTTATTCCTGGAGAGCTCTGGTAGGCGCGGAATTGATCGCAGCTAGTTCAGGTCTTGGATATCTCATCGGAGATGCAGGCGAAATGTCTCGCACTGATAAAGTTTTTGTCGGCATCCTATGCATTGCGGTTCTTGGAGTTTTAGGAGATCAATTATTTCAACTGTTTGGAAAACGCCTAACGCCGTGGATGAAAAACAAATGGTAACGGGTGTAACACTTAAAGGAATACGGAAGTCCTTTCAGTCCAGGGGAAGGTTGGTCGCTCCGCTCAAGGACTTTTCATTGAATCTTGAGCCGGGCAAATTGACAGCTGTTTTGGGAAAAAGCGGCTGTGGTAAAACGACGCTTTTAAAAGTGATCTCTGGTTTGGAAGAACGCGATGCCGGGGAAATATCATTCTTTGACGAATCAGGACAGTCTGTGAGTAATCCCAAGCTTTCTTTGGTTTTTCAGGATCCTCGTCTTTTACCTTGGAAAACAGTGGAAGAAAATCTCTCAATAGCTATCCGTCATCTGCCTGAAGAGGAGAGAAAACAAAGAATTAGAGAAGTCCTTGAGCTTGTGCGCTTGCCGGAAATAGAAGCGCTCTATCCCTCTGAACTCTCCGGAGGGATGGCCCAAAGGGTTGGGCTGGCACGAGGAATCATTGCAAAACCGGACCTGCTGCTGTTAGATGAACCCTTTAGTGCCCTGGATTTTATGACTCGCAGCCGCCTCCAAATGGATTTCTCCAAGATCCAGGCAGAGCTCGGTATGACTATGGTTCTGATAACTCATGATGTAAATGAGGCAGTTTTATTGAGCGATAAGACTGTGTTTTTAGATGAAGGTAAAGTCAAACAAGAGGTGAAGATTGATTTGCCGAAACCGCGTCGTTTTGGAGACCAAAACCTCCTTCCCTTTCAACAAACATTATTTAATTTTTTTCTCACTTAACTTAGATAATTGAAATGAAGAAAACATTATTAGCCGGTTTATTCGGACTTAGTCTTGGCGCATGTGTCAGTGCCGCTGACGTGCAGGAAATTAACATTGCTTACGTAAAAGCACCGTTCAATCTCCAAAATATGGTGATGAAGCATAACCAGATGATGGAGAAGGAATTTGCCAAGGACGGTATCAAGGTTAACTGGCACGATATTACTTCTGGAGCTAAACAGACCCAGGCGATGGCCGCCGGCTCCCTCGACGCCAGCGCGGCTATGAACACAGCTTCGATTCTTATGGCTAACGCTGCCGGTAACCCGATTCGTATCGCAACCGGTGTAGCTCATCCGACTAACTTATTTGCCATTGTCGGTAAACCGGGTCCTCAAATGAAAATTGAAGATTTGAAGGGCAAAACGGTAGTGGGACCTAAAGGCACGGTTCTTCATCAAACACTTGTTGCGGCTCTTACCAGCAAGGGTATTGATCCTAAAGACGTAAATTTTATTAGCATGGACATTCCTAAAGGAATGACAGCCATGATGGCAGGAAAAGCAGATGCTGCACTGTTGGCTGCTAGCGGCATTTACAAGGCTAATGAAGGAGGCGCAAAGACGATTGCAACAGCCCAAGGACTGATTCAGCCGAACCTTGTTTTCACAGTAAGCGGAAAATTTGCTAAGGAACATCCCCAGCTCGTAGAAAGATTGGTTAAAGTCAACAGGGAAGCACACCAGTGGATTCAAGATCACAAGCAGGAGGCCCTCGAAATCGGCGCCAAGGAGCACGGAATTTCCGTCAAGACTGGTGAGAACTTGGCTGACGGAAGCCACTTCTATGACACTTTGACTCAGAAGGACTTAGATGAATTGGCTGCCGACCAGAAATTCCTCAGAGAGAACGGCATGATGTCAAAGGACGTCAACATTAAAGAAATTGTGCTTCCTACCGCGTTGAAATAATGACTGAAGTTATATCTGTTTACGACGACGGAGTTCGCTTGGATATTCCTTTTGAGGCTTGCGTTCTGTACCACGGACGAGACAGCATCGGAGGACTTTCCCTGGGCTACAGATTGCTCCGCTTTGCTTTAAATAAGCTGACGGAAGGTCGTATTCCTGAAAGAAAAGAAATTTCCTTCAAAACGGCTTTTCCGGGCCCAGGCCTGAGAGATGCTGTAGAGATGACAACGAGAGCGGTAACGAGGAAGGCTTACGAAGTCCTTGAGGAAGCTCCGGAGGGAACCCCTGAGGGTGTCTATGGCTACATGTATTTTGAGGTTACAGTGGGCTCTAAGACGCTTTGCTGTGCCCTCAAGCCGGGTGTGCTCCCAGAAGAGTTTGTACAAACGGGGAGAGCCATCAAGAAAGGTAATTACTCCGAGCAGGATGCGCGACACTGGAGAGAGCAAAAGGATGCTCTCTCAGAGGCGATTTGGAACATTCCTAACTTTGAAGACGTTCTGTCTTATTCGATAAAAAGTTAGAAGCTTCCTGAGCCTGTTCTAAGGCGCTGTAGCTCGATCTAATCAGAGGTCCGCTGAAACAGCTGAGAAAGCCCATCTTCTTCGCTTTCTCAGCAAACCAAGAAAAAGTCTCCGGGGAGACGTAGCGTTTTACCGGTATATGGTACTTACTTGGGGCTAAGTACTGGCCGATAGTGAGCATTGAAACGCCGTGTTCCCGGAGATCTTCCATTACCTCCAATACTTCTTCGTCAGTTTCTCCGAGCCCCACCATAATGCCGCTTTTTGTTGGAATTGAGGGTGAGCGCTCACTCCATGCTTTTAATAAATTCAGCGAGTGAGAATAGTTGCCTCCGGGCCGAGCCTTTTTGTAGAGGCTGGGAACTGTTTCAATGTTGTGATTAAAAACGTCTGGCGGAGCAGAAAGAAGTTCCTCAATCGCTCGCTCTACTCTACCTCTAAAATCAGGAACCAGGATTTCAACTTTTACGCCTTCTTGTTTTCTCAGTTCCCGAACGCATTCTGCGAAATGCGAGGCTCCTCCGTCTTTCAGATCGTCTCTGTCGACACTGGTAATGACCACGTATTTAAGTTTTAGAGCTTTTGCTGTTTCGGCTAGTCGTTTAGGTTCATCTGGATCAAGAGGGTCTGGGTGGCCATGCGCTACATCGCAGAAAGGACACCGGCGAGTACAAATACTCCCCATGATCAAAAAGGCGGCTCTCTTATCGTTAAAACATTTTCCAAGGTTTGGGCAACAAGCTTGTTCGCAGACCGTCGTTAGGACATTGGATGCGAGAAGGTTCTTGACTTCTTTTATTGTTTGCCTGTTAGGAGAAATTCTAATTTTCAGCCACTCAGGTTTTTTAAGTTTTTCCTGAGCAACGAACTCCTTGTAATTTTTAATTTTTAAAATTTCTCGGTTTTTGTTGAAATCCGAATGATCCATACTCTAGAAGGGAGATACAAATAAGTTAGCAGCGAGTTGGCTTGAGGTCCAGGAAAGGAAAGCTACAGCTATGCCTGACAATGTCAATAAGAAGCCGAAGAACAGCTCCAGCTGGATCGTCTTGAACATGACCATTGTGATTTTCTCCTGAGGGCTTGTCTTTAAGAGATGAGGCAGGAAACTGGCTCGGGGAAGAGCCATGAGCACAAAAAGGAACGGCCAATAGTGCTGATTAACGGGGACCATCCAGCCAATAAAAACGAATGGCAGGAAAATCATGAGCATATAAAGAGTATTGGCAAGTTTTCGGCCACAAGCGGCGACTAACGTATAGCGGCCGACAGACCTATCATGGTCTAAATCGCGATAATTATTAACAAATAAAACCGCAGCTCCGATTAATCCAAGACTCAGGCCCGGAACCAATGTAAGCCAGTTAAAACTATGCGTTTGAAGCCAATAGGTGCCGCTGACAGCGAAAAGGCCATAAAACACTAAAACCAAAAATTCTCCAAAAGGCGTATAAGCGATGGGTTTGGGTCCTCCCATGTAACAGAATCCGCAAATGAGCGAAAGTACTGCAATGCAGGCTATCGGAAGGCCGCCGATGACGATTAATAAAATTCCGAAAAGGGAGCAAACAACAATAGAAAATCCGACCATTTTCTTTGCTGCGGACATAGAGATCCAGCCTTCTGTCGTTGCTCTCGGTAAGCCCACACGTGTACCGTTTTCTGCCTTTTTAAGGTTGTATGCATAGTCATTAACCATGTTGGACATGGCCTGAATAGAAACGGCTCCGAGCAGTGTGAACATGAAAACCCATAGATTCCAAGTTCCCGCCAATGCTCCGGCAAAAGCCGTACCAACACAAACCGGAGTCTGTCTCTTATACACATCTCCGAGCCCACGAGACGCTCATGAATCTCG
>USHK01000134.1 GCA_900554375.1 uncultured Sutterella sp. | reverse complement strand
GCAAGATCAGCATGATTTGGCTCATCTTCTCCTTGTCCGGCGCCGTTGCTGCCGGCTTCTTCGGATCCGCTTTCTTCTCAGCCCATCCGGAACTTGGCAAAGCCGTTGCTGAAAATCATGAACGCGTTTTCATGATCCTTTCCACCACTTTGTTTAATCCGTGGATCGGGGGCATTTTGCTCTCTGCTATTCTGGCCGCTGTGATGAGTACCCTGTCCTGCCAGCTTCTAGTGTGTTCTTCGGTCCTTACCGAAGACTTCTACCGGGTGTTCATTCGCCCGAATGCTGCACAGAAGGAACTCGTTTGGATCGGGCGCCTGACGGTAGTTGCCGTGAGCGTGGTTGCCATCTTGATTGCTACCGATCCGAACAACCTAGTCCTCTCCTTAGTCAGTTACGCTTGGGGCGGATTCGGTGCCTCTTTCGGTCCGATCATCATTCTTTCCCTGCTTTGGAAGGGCGTCACCCGCAACGGTGCCTTGGTTGGCATTATTGTCGGTGCATTAACTGTCTTAGTTTGGCACCAAGGCGCATGGTGGGGCATGTATGAAATCATTCCGGGCTTTGTATTGTCCTTTATCGCCATCGTCGTGGTGAGCCTGCTAGACCCGAACAAGCCCTCTGCCACCATGATCGAAACTTTCGACAAAGTTCAGCACAAACTCGAAGATGTTAAAAAGCAGCTTGCCTAACTTCTGACAGATCTTCAAATCGGGCCGAGGCGGCCCGATTTTTTTGCTGAAAAAGCGCTTTTCTCAATCTAATTACCTGATCTTCTGGAAATCTTAAACAAAGTATTTCAGTTGTTTCATTCCATTGCTCCACGCTCAATTCGCACAATTTTTACAGGTGAATAAGGAGTAACCCCGTAAAATCCAAAGCACCAGGAAAGATTACGAAATAGGAGTTTTAAATGAAATTAGTTAAAGTTTTACTTCCCCTTGCTGCAGCCGGTCTGATCATGGGCACTGCTTCCGCACGTGACATCGACGGTTTCTACGGCAAGGTTGAACAGATGCCGACAGCTGAAAATCCTGCTTGGGTTATCGGCGGCAAGACATTCAAAGTTGACCAGCGTACTAAGATTGAACATCGTCACGACCGGAAGATCAGCGTTGGTTCCTGCGTTAAGGTTGACGGCGATCTCGACCGTGAAGGTAATTTTTTCATTTCTGAAATTGAACAGAAGCGCGACAATCGCTGCCGTTAATTGTTAATTGAGTCGAGCAGCCTTCGGGCTGCTCTTTCTTTGTTTAGTGTTTTCGAAACAAATGAAAAAAATTCTTCTTGCTTTAGCCGCTTTGAGCTTGTCTTTCTCCGCTTACGCCGCTGACGATAATGACGCCTTCTATGGAAGAATTGAACAGATGCCTTCTGCTCAGAATTTGAACTGGGTCGTCGGAGGCAAGACGTTCAAGGCAGACGCTCGTACTAAAGTTGAAAGTCACGGCGGTCACAAGTTTGACGTCGGCGCCTGCGTCAAAATGAAAGGTGATATCGACCAACGCGGTGAATTTTACGTTTCCGAAATGGAAATCAAAGACGACAGCCACTGTCGAAAATAAGACCTTTGATTCTCCTTACCTCTCCTGAATTGTTTTCAGTCTTTTGATCGAGCAACCGGTAAATGCGAAGGTCATAAAAAATCTCGTCCAGTAAAGTTCGCTCGGACGAGATTTTTTATTAGATAAGTGCATTCAGCACTTGGAGATATTTGGATCACATCTTATTAGAAACAGTGGTCGCAGCGTGATCTACACCATTTCCCAACGCAGCAACATCCTTGCCCACTCCTTTAACCGTATTGCATCCGGCAAGTCCGATCAAAAAAGCGGCCAACATAGCAAGCAGTGAAAACTTTTTCATATCTTCCTCTATTGGAATGATTAACGAACGGCGCAAATTAAAGTTTCTTTTGTACAGCAGTGGCTGCAGTATCAATGTCGTTGCCGACAGCTGAAACATCCTGACCCACACCTTTTACAGTTGAACAAGCTGATAAAGAAAGCGTGAAGACTGCGGCCAGAACCATCAATACCCATTTCTTCATTTTTTCCTCCGAAAAACCTTTTTCTTGATGTGGTTAATGTAAGCCTTTCCGGAAAAAAGACTGCCGCAACGGATTCAAAACGGGACTTCTTTTTCTGGAGTCCCGTCCTAAATTGAAACTAACCTAAGAAGCCTGAACAATTAATTCGGCTTGGTCAGATCTGAACCGAAATATTTAACAGACAACTTCGAGAGCGTTCCGTCGTTCCTCATTCCCTGAAGGGCGGTGTCGACTGCCTTCTTCAGGGATGCGTTATCTTCGCCCTTCTTCATCGGGATGGCATATTCCGTCGCCTTGTCCATCGTTGCCGCAATCTTCAAAGGTTCATCGGGACGATGCTTCATATAATCGCCAAAGGACGTGGACGCATTGATGGTTGCCTGAACTTGTTTGTTTTTCACCATCTGAAGCGTTTCAGCCAAGGTATCAACACCGCTGACTTTAGCGCCGTACTTTTCACCGATCTCCTGATATGTTGAACCGATGGAGTTTGCAGTAGTTTTTCCTTTCAAGTCATTAAAAGAGCGGATGTCGTTGTTGTCGGACCGTGTAATTAACACCGTGCGGTCATAGGCGTATGGCGTGGAGAAATCATAGGTTTTCGCGCGGTCAGGCGTAACGTCTACACCATTAATCACCAAGTCATATCTCCCCGAGTCCATACCTGCGAAAAGACCGTCCCAAGGACCTTCCACAATTTTTGCCTTGACGCCTAATTTTTTAGCTAAATTCTGGGCAACTTCGACGTCATAACCTATCAACTGATCTTTGTCGTTATGGAAAGAGAACGGCTGCCAGTCGCCTTCCAATCCGACTTTTAGTTCACCCGCAGATTTAATCCTTGCCAAATGATCCTGAGAGCCCGAAGCTGCGTTACCGCTTGGGGCTTTGTCACATCCGACAAGCATAAGAGACGCAGAACCGGCCAAGAACAAGCCAAGGCCCAACTTAACTAGAGAATTAAAGTTATGTGTCATATCAAATTCTTCAATATTTAAAGTGAATTCATCGCCTTTTCCGCTTCGCGCTGCTTCTTAAAAGCTTCCAGTGCAGAACGCTGCGCTTCCTGAGAGCCGCTTGCCAAACGAAGAAAGGCTCGCGTACGTTCGTTCTGAGGATGCTCGAAGATTTGCTCGGGGCTGCCTTCTTCAACGATCAAACCACGGTCCATAAAAATGACTCTGTTAGAGACATTATGCGCGAAGCTCATCTCATGAGTCACAACGACCATGGTCATTCCTTCCTGAGCCAGCTGACGCATTACGGCCAACACTTCATCCGTCAATTCCGGATCCAGTGCCGATGTAGGCTCATCGAAGTAAATAATTTCAGGATCCGTGGCAAGAGCTCTCGCAATCGCGACACGCTGCTGCTGACCGCCTGAAAGCTCACTAGGATAGAAATTAGCTCTGTCTTCCAGGCCGATCTTACGAAGCAGCATCATTCCCTTTTTATTGGCGGCTTCTTTGCTCACGCCTCTTCCGGAAGTCAGACCAAGCGTAATGTTTTCGAGCGCGGTTTTATTTCTAAAAAGGTTGTAATTCTGAAAAACAAAACCGGTTTTTCTTTGGATTTCGGACGCCTGTTCCTTAGTGGCGGTTTTTAAATCAATAGCCTTCCCGTCCAAACTGATTGATCCATAGTCAGCCCTTTCCAGAAAATTAACACAGCGTAGCAAAGTCGTCTTGCCCGAACCCGAGGGACCAAGGATTGAAACCACATCGCCCTTGTACACATCGAAGCTGATGTCTTTCAGCACCTCGAATGTATCGAAAGATTTTTTTATGTGGCTGATGCGAAGAAGCGGATCGGTTTTTTCCATCACAATTTACTGCTAAAAGAATTAGTTACTGTACGCCGTATTTGCCGAGTTTCTTCTCGCCGCGGCGTTGTATGTACTCAAGAATGGTCGAGAAAATGAGATAAATAATCGCAACCTCAATGTACACAGCCATGGTTTCGTAAGTTCTTCCCGCAATTCTTTGAGCTTGAAAGAACATTTCAGCCACGGTGATGTTGGCCGCCAAAGACGTATCTTTGACCATCGAAATCATGGAGTTGCCCAACGCTGGGAACGCTGTCCTAAAGGCCTGAGGCAGAACAACATGCCACATGATTTGAAAATAATTCAAGCCGACACAGTGCCCTGCTTCCATCTGGCCTTGCGGCACCGACTCTAGTGCGCCGCGAATCGTTTCTGCATTGTATGCTCCCTCGTTAATTGAGAAAACAATAACGGCAGCAAGGAAAGCATTGACCAGGATACCGATGCTCGGAAGTCCGAAGAAAACAACATAAAGCTGAACAAGCAGCGGCGTTCCTCGAATCACCCACACGTAAAAGCGACAAATATGCCGCAGCACCGGAACCTTAGAGTATTGGATCAATGCCACGACAACAGCAATGACCATCGAAAGAGCAAACGAAATAATCGTCAGAGGTATCGTTACTGTGATGCCTTTGAACAATAATTGTGGAAATGCATCCACCATTACTTGCCATACGTGCGGATCCATTAGCTTCCCTTTTTCTTTTATTTTTGGCCATTAGGTTAGAGGCCTGTGTAACATTCTAAGTTACTAATTCAAATATTCTTTGCTCATTTCTTTGAATTGGGAGTTACACCCGAAAATAGTTTATTCTGTTCGCACTTCAGGTACTGTCTCTTATACACATCTCCGAGCCCACGAGACGCTCATGAATCTCG
>USHK01000133.1 GCA_900554375.1 uncultured Sutterella sp. | reverse complement strand
GAGATTCATGAGCGTCTCGTGGGCTCGGAGATGTGTATAAGAGACAGGAGGAAAAGGCGGAGATGTCATTCCTGTTGTCAGTTTGGACGGATGGTGCAAAATCGTCCGGAACCAAAAGGACTTTAACGGGATGTCCTTCAAATTCTCAGAGTCAACCATCAAGCTCAACTGCTACGGCGGAGAGCTCCCTGAATACGTTGAATGTTCTATCAAACTCAAAGGTGTTGAAGATCCCGTCACCATCCAAGAGTACATGGTTGAGTGTTTTAACGAAAAATCTTTTGTCTGGAGAAAATGGCCTAGACGAATGCTAAGAACGCGCGGCTTCATTCAATGCGCAAGACTAGCGTTCAGTCTGACCGGTATCTACGACGAAGGAGATACGTTCGGGGAAGACAGCTTTAACAGCAGCGGTACGACCTCTGACCTAAAAAGCCAAATTCCTTTGGTGCAGCAAATTCCGGCAAGACCCTCTCTTGAGAAATCTCGGCTTGATGCTCTGATTGGCAAGCTCATTGAGCACGCCAAAAATAGAGACGATGGCTGGGAAAGAGCTTTTCAATGGATTGAAGAGAAGTTCTCTCAAGAGGATTGCGCCTATGCCAAAGAAGTTTTAACGGCTAAACGCAAAGAGCTCAGTCTTTCTTCTTTGCCTGAAGGGAACGAAATCCTTCCTGAAGAAACATCTCCGGCAGCTTTGCAGGGAGTTTCAAATGAGGATCGTTAATTTAGAGCAAGGAACGAAAGAGTGGCTCGAATGGAGGCGTAAAGGAATAACAGCAACGGAAAGTTCGGTAATTCTCGGACTAAGCCCCTATAAAACGGTATGGAGGCTATGGCTTGAGAAATTACAAAAGGCTTTGCCACCCGATCTCTCGAATAATCCCTTGGTTCGTTACGGGAAAGAAACCGAAGCGATCGCGAGGTCTTTGTTTGAGTTTGAATTCGGTGAAGTTCTCTTTCCTACCTGTGCCGAATACGATGAGAACCCTGTTTTCCGAGCATCATTTGACGGGCTGACCAGCGATGGTTCTCCTGTTGAATTTAAGTGTCCGGGTAGTTCGGTTCTGGAAGAGGTGAAGAATCTCGGACTTGAAAGTGAGGCTGCTAAGCACTACTCAGTCCAGGTTCAGCATCAGCTTCTCGTATCCGGCAGCCAAAAAGGCCGGCTTGTCTTTTTTGACGGAGGAAACCAGAGACTCCTTACCTTTGAGATCGTTCGAAACGACGCTTTGATCCAAGACATTCTGCTTCGGGGAGAAGAGTTTTGGAAGTTGAACATTAAGAAGGGAAGAGAGCCGGCGAAAGATCCCGTCAGAGATATCTACATCCCCAAAAAGGATGAGGATGTTTCTAAGTGGTGTCGTTTAGCTTCTGATTTCAACTACGCCAATAACCGCGTCCTTGAGCTTCAAACGGAGATTGATGATCTCAATAAGATCCGCGACAAGTGCAAGGAAGAACTTAGCGAGATGATGGGAGACTACCGTCTTGCTGATTTTGCGGGTGTTGCTCTCACAAAAAGACTGACCAAGGGAAAGGTTGACTACAAGAGCTTTCTGAAGTCAAAAAATCTCTCTGAAAAAGAGCTTGATCCCTTCAGAGGAAATCAGACGGAAAGTTGGCTTATTCGGTCGACCGGAGATTACCTTCCCAAAGACTTCATTGACGAGGAGCTTGAAGCAGAGATTCAATCTGTCAAAGTTTCCGAGCCGATGTGGTACTGAAAACTAATCCCCACCGGGAGTTCACAACTCCCGGAGAGGAGTGAACTCCCTCTCTACTAGGAGTTCACCATGAAAGATCATAAAGCAAATCTTCTTCAAAAAATTGTGGTCATTGTTCCGGAATTTCAGCAGTGGACAGGAACAAGAGCTATGAGGGAGATCGACTTTGCTCTCGGTACCAACGGACGGCTCCCTCCCAAAGAGGTTGCAAAGTCTCTTGGACTGAAAGCAATTATCGATCCGGAAACGCTGCGGGTTTTTGACAGACTTAAGCATCAAGCTGAAAGCCTGCTGGAGTCCCGAGGCGTGAAGTATTTATCAGGCTGGGCAGTTCCCACAGACAAGGCTGAAGAGGTTTTTCAGGCCTTGGACGAGCTGGTACGTCGGTACAACGACGAGAAAAATTCTTTTTTGAATCGCTACGACGTACTAGTGGAAGACTGGGCAAATGCACATCCTGACTTTTCCGAAAGCATCAGAGGCGCAAAGCTCAGCCGAGACAGCCTTTCTCGAAAGATTAAAGCCTCCTACGAGTCATTTAAGGTTCAGCCCGTAAATGATGAGCAGGAGCAAGCCTTAGTCAAAAGAGTAAGCGGACTTGGTGATGAGCTGATCAGTTCGGTAGCTCAACTGGCTCGAATCTTCTTCAAAGAGTCATTTTTGGGGAAGGAGCGGGCGAATAAAAAAACGATCTCGGCTGTAAAACGGATCAGGGAACGCTTGAGCGGGCTTTCCTTTCTTAATTCAAAGATCAATCCTCTTATCCGGATCATCGACAACGTGCTTTTAACGATGCCGAAGGAAGGATATTTCGGTGGGCAGGACTTTTGGCGCTTAGCCACATTGATCAAGACACTGGGAGACGAGGACCTGATCCACGACATTATTGAAGGGAAGGTTTCGGTTGAGGGACTCACTGATATTCAACCGGAATCGGAGCTGCCGCATCAGGCGTGCCTCTTTAAGACGACAGAAGAAGAGAGTTTTTCGCCGCAAAGCGGAACGACAAAAGCTGAACATCCGGTTTCCGAAGAATCTATCGAGCATTTCTTCCAAGAGGAATCCTCGAATCAAACGGGTTCTAGGAAAGATGAAAAGACGTCTTGCAGCGGCAATTCATCGGATGAACAACTGATTGTCTTGCCGTTGAGTCAAGAGAAAGCCGCTGATTCTGTCGAGACTAACGAGCACGAGCATTTGGAGGCGGTCTCCTCTTCGCAGACTGCGCTTCCGAAGGTGCCTTCTGTAGACGTAGGAGAAGGTTTTTATTTCTAAATTTTCGAACCCGGCGGGTTTCTTCCCGCCGGGAAGAACTGCCGGAATTTTGAGGAAAAATCATGATTTCAAAAGCAGTTCAAACTCAATCAAATTTCAAACAGAGCCTTCCCATTGTGGCCGCAGCCTTAGGCAGAAATTGCGGTGTGACGATTGAAATCGGCGGCAGCGGTGCGTACACCAATGGAAAAGTAATCTCTCTTCCCTTTTTGGAGCTTGAGACGCCGGAAAGCGAGAGAAAACTTCTTGGTTTGTTATGCCATGAATGCGGACACGTCAGATTTTCGGAATTTAACAATGACGAAAAGATCTCCGCGTTTGAGCATTCTCTGGATAACGCCTTGGAAGACGTCCGCATCGAGATGGAAATGGACAAGATCTACCCCGGTGCTGAGGGTCTGCTCAAGGCTGCGCACGTTGGCGACATCGAGTCGTTGACGAACAAGCCGGACTGGCCCCGGACATCCTTGGTTCCTATGTTTCTGCTCTGCTGTGCTGAGCGGAAACTATTGAATCGAGAGTGGATGGAAGCCCTTCTGGGGGTTCTTCGTGACCAAACCATTTCTTCCTTTGGGAAAGATGTGTGCGACAGACTTGAAGCATTTGCCCTCCGAGTTAAGGACTGTAAAAGCACAAGAGAAGTTCAGGTTCTTCGACGAGAAATCTTGGACTTTTTGCGGCAGAAGAAGCCTCAGTCCGAACAGAAGGAAGCTGATTCCGAGAAAGTTGAAAAACCTTCAGGAAAAAATGCTTCCAAACGCCCGAGGCAGAAGTCAAAAGCCACTCCGATTGAAGAACTTTTGAATAGTCCAAACGGGAAGATATCCAACCCTTTGGCGCTTTCCGAAAAGTTCAGTCGGATAACACGAGGAAATTCAGAGCCGTATGTAAAGCCCTTTCCTTTAACAGATGACGTCAGTATCCAGGGCGGCAATCCGGAACGAGGAAAAGAACGATTGCTTCATGCAAAGGCCGACTCCGTTGCGTTGCGCTTAGCTTTAACTGGCCTCGTTCAGTCGAGGAGTGCAACCGGCAGATGGATCAGCAATCGCGGGCGAAAACCTTGTTATCGACAACTCGCAAGGCTGGTAACAGGGGAGACGAAAGTATTCGAGAGAACAGTAGAAAAAACAGCTCCAAATACAGCTGTTCACATCCTTTTGGATGCGAGCGGTTCCATGGGAACTAATCTTGAACTGGCAATCAGAGCCGGTTTGGGACTGGTCAAAGGGCTCCAAAGCATTAAAGGAGTAAATCCTGCGCTTTCGGTTTTCCCTGCAACTTCCTGTGGAATGGGCAATTTCTCTGTTGTCCCTTTGATAAGGCACGGCCAAAGCCTGCAGAACGTCAAACCTGAAGCTATCGGGGCCATCCACGCATACGGGTGTACTCCGTTGTTTGAATCTTTGATCTACGCGGGCCTAATGCTTCATCGGCAGCCATTTGAAAAGAGGGTTCTGATCGTCATTACTGATGGCGGTGTTCCTCCTGATCAATGTGCAGCCAAAGTGAAGAAATTAAAGGAAAGCGGAGTGTCGGTTCTGGGAATCCAGTTGGGTTCTGAGAATTTTCTCTGTGACTTAATCCCGGACTCTGTCCTTATCGAAAACATCGAAGACCTAAAAGCCGCTTTATTCGGCTTTGCAAAATCAATCCTCCTTTAGTTGTTGGGACGCAAAAGACTTAGGTCTTTTTGCGTCGGGAGGTCAATCAACTTTCTTGGCTGTCTCTTAGACACATCTCCGAGCCCACGAGACGCTCA
>USHK01000132.1 GCA_900554375.1 uncultured Sutterella sp. | reverse complement strand
TTGAGATCGGCGATGATTCAGACGCGAAAGATAAAGCGTTAACTACTTTTCTTCGTACAAATCTTCCCAAGGCTTATCCAACCTGCCCTACCGAACAACTATCTCTAGCTCGCGACATTCCATGGGCAGACATCCTATCGACTGCTGCCGGCCTGAGCAGAACTAAGCCTCTCTCTCAGCAAATGAAGCTGATGAAAGACGCCAAAAATAAGCCTGAAGAGGAAACCAATCAATTTTTTAATGCGTTTATTGATCAAGCAACAAAGCGCTACGAGGAAAACAAGAAGGCCGACCGCCTATTTACATTCGACGACCTTTTGATTGAAGCAGAAGAACGCATTGTTAAAGATTCCGACTTCACTAAGGCAATTCGAAATCTTTACGGTGCTGCATTAATTGACGAATTTCAGGACACTGACCCTATCCAATACTCGATTTTCAAACATCTCTTCTTAGATGATCCGGAAAATTCCAAACCCGTTATCTTCGTCGGGGACCCGAAACAGTCTATTTATCGCTTCAGAAATGCCAGCCTCGAGACTTACCTGAAAGCCAATAAAGAGATCAATAATACTTACCAATTAGTAAAGAATTATCGTTCCACGCCGGGAATCATCGCAGGCGTCAACGAATACTTCAATCCGACAGGAAAGGGAACACGAGGCGGGTTTTTGAATCCGAAGCTTCCATATTCACCGGTGCAATTTAATAAGAAAAAATTGCCGCTCCTCATAGAGAGAAACGGTAAGCTCGAACCTCTTTCCTCTTTCGCCTTCTGGTCCAATGCTGACACTCCGGCCTTATCCAACGCTGAGACTCTTCGTGATATGGAGGCTTTTGCCATCGCAGAGGAAATCGAATTCTTATTAGAAGAAAAAGTTTTCTATGAAGGCCGGAGATTGAGACCCAGCGATATCGCCATATTGGTTGCAAAGCGCTTTCATGCGGACAAGGTCATTGAGCAGCTGCGCAAACGCGGCATTCGAACCCTTCGCTCCTCGAATGAGAATGTTTTATGTTCCAAAGAAGCCCATGAACTCAAAAGCGTTCTTGAAGCCATGTACGATCCAAGAGATACGCGTATTGTTGCTGCAGCTCAAGCGACCAGAATCTTCGGCGACTCTCTTGATGACTTATTAAACAACGATGCTGCTTCAGCACAGGCTCGTCTACTATTAGAAAACGCAGCGAAAATCTACGAAAAAAACGGAATCATCGCCGCCGTCTCGAATCTCTTCGCCAACGCCAAAACGGAGGAGCGGTTATTGCAATATGGAGGTGAGCGAGCCCTTACCAACTATCAGCATATCTTGGAGCTGCTGCATCAGCAGCACAGCACCATAGACAGCCTTCAGGGACTGCTACGCTGGTTAAAACAAGAACAAAAGAAGAGCAACGACAGCTACACACTGAGACGCGAAACCGATTCCGATGTCGTTCGCGTCGAAACCATTCACAGCAGTAAAGGACTCCAATACCCAGTTGTTTACTACCTTGACCGGCCCATAAGCGTTTCTAAAGCTCAAGAATTTAGAGATGATGCGACGGGCGTCATTACCTTCTATGAAACCGAACAGAAGGCTCCCGACGACTTTGTTGAGAAATCCTATGAGGAGTCCATGAGACTTTTGTATGTCGCCATGACGCGAGCGACTGCAAGAGTGGTACTTCCCTATTTCTTCAAGAAGACTAAATCGGGGGCACCGCACGGAAGTGTCGGCGGAAAATATCCGCTTGCGCAGGCTATCAGCGGAGAAACGTCGGGAGGAATGACCATAATTGACGGGCTGAACCGACTTCGGGATGCTTTGAGGCCTAACGGAGTGTCGGCGGGAGAAGTTAGGAAAGCTTTACTTGACGAAATCACCGAACAAAGCAAGACGGGCGCACACCTTCTCGCTCTCTCTGAGGCAGCTTTAAACGATTACTGTCCTTTTGACATCCGCTTTGATTTTGAACCCGGAAAACTTGGGGAATCTGATGTCTTTTTCAGAAAACAGTCCGAGCATCTTGTTCTCAGAGCAGGTGATGGCGCCAGACAATATTCTTCCTGGGTTTCTTCCAGTTTCACAAGTCTCTTAAGAACCATGGAAGCTCAGAACTCTGCCGTCATCACCGATGAAACAGAGGCTTCCGAATCAGAGGAACCAGTCTTGGAACCGAAAGAAGAGGACATTTTTGAAGTCCTCAAAGGCTCCCAGAGCGCAACTGAATTCGGCACGAAAGTCCATGAGTTGTTAGAAAAGATCTTCGGCTCAGGCTTTCAGAATTGGAAAATCAAAGTCGATAAATTTTTAGACGATCGTTTTAAGGGGTTTGTTGTTCCTGAGACAGAAGAACGAAAGGCCGAAATCGAGACCAAAACGGAAGAGCTTTTCGAAAATTTATTTGAGGCAAAGATTCTGCCCTCCGCGCCGGGCTTCCATCTCGCTCAACTTTTTGAAAATCTTAAAGATTGCCGTCCGGAATTGAAATTCATGCTTTCCGTCGGGGCTCCGATAAAGGGCAGAGAACGTCTGACGGCGAGTCTATTGGCTGAAACGCTGACCACCTTTGATTCTCGTTATAAAGACTTCCATTTGTCAGACCTCGATATGCGCGGCTACCTTACAGGCTCCATCGACTTAGCATTTGCCGCTGACGGAAAATATTGGGTCATCGACTGGAAGACGAACAAAATTGATTACCGCAATAACGCTCCGGACTTGTACACACCAGAAGCCGTAGATGCCTTGATGAAAAACAATCACTACGGGCTTCAGTTAACGCTCTACCTTGTTGCGCTCAAGCGGATGCTTGAGGTGCGTTTAAATCTGCCGGAAGGTACGGGTTATAGAGCAATCGGAGGCGCAATCTACTGCTTCCTTCGCGGCATCGACAAAAATGCGCGAGGAACGTACTTTGAACGTCCCAAAGATGCACTGATCGAATGTTTAGACGACTTTCTAAAAAACGGGTTCAGTCGTGAACTTCTAGAATCTCGAGCTAAAGGAGCGGCTAAATGATCTCGCAAAACCAAAATTCATTTGAGAACCTCGGAACTATTCTGCTTGACCTTTTAACGCGCCACGGAAAAACCGTTACGGAAGAGCTAAAAAATGCGCTGGCATTTTTCATGCTGCATCTCGGACAAGCCGAACACCTTGGGGGCTTATGCGTTGAACTCGACGCTTCGCCTCAAAATAAAGACTACGTGGAGCTGCTCAAGGGGGTTGAGTTGTTAACGGACGGCCGCAACAAGATTGCTGACGAACCTAATAACCGTTCCGTCACACCGACACCCTTCATTCTTGATAACAGCGAACCTGAAAAGCTGAGAATTTATTCCCGCCGCAACTTTTGCTCCGAAAGTCGTTTGGCTGCGGGCATCCGCGGAATGTGTTCTGGGAACGTCAGCGACGTCAATAAGGTAAAAGACGCCTTGGGGCAGTTAGAGCAGACGTTAAAAAATGCACGGGAAAACGGAGACAAGAAAGCCTACTCTTTAAATCCACTCCAGCTGGAAGCCGCAGAACTTGCAGTTTCTGAAAAATTCTCGGTCATTTGCGGCGGTCCGGGCACCGGCAAGACGACCACGGTTGTGAAATTCATTGAGGCTTTTCTGGAAATTCATCCAAAAGGCATCATTCAAATGTGTGCCCCAACCGGAAAGGCTAAAAGCCGCCTTCTCGAATCTGTGAAAAATCAGGCTGATGCCGGTCCGTCCTCTGCTCCTTACTATCCAGAGGTTCGCAGGGCTCTTGCGGAAGACAGGCTGACATCTTTAACGATCCATAAACTGCTGGTCACGGATTTATCCAACGGCAAACGGCCGTCAGCAGACAATCCGATTGAAGCAGATCTACTGATCGTGGATGAGAGCTCAATGATTGATTCTGCTCTTGCCTTAAAACTTATCCAGGCAATTAATCCAACCAAAACACAGACTGTGTTTTTAGGCGATAAGCATCAGCTTGCTGCCGTCGGACCGGGTTCAGTGTTCGCAGACATCTCCGACAATTCAGGTGTTTTGAAGGGACATGTCGTTGAATTAAAAGAGAGTATTCGTTTTAACAATAAGTCCGCCATCGGAAGGTTGGCCCAGCGCATGCTGGCCTTTGAAGATGGAAACGAAGCCGGCATTTCAGAATTTATTTCAGAAGTTGAATACACGGACGATCAGCCTTTTGGCGGGTTTAAAGATACCGGTGTGTTTTTCAAATCTGCAGGAAGAAATCTTCCTCCGCATGCTCAGAAGTGGTTAGAGGAAAAGCTGGATCTCTACTGCAAAGTCGTCCAAAACTTAAACCTGACTTTAACTTCGAATGATAAAAACGAAGTTGATCCTAGATCGGCCAATTTCGAAAACCTTCCTAGTGATATACAACAAGCCTTAGAAGAAGTTTGGAGCGAGTTGAGTACCTTCCGGCCTTTATGCGCACAGCGTGAAGGACCGACAGGCGTCAACGCCGTCAATGATTTTTGCGAAGATTTCGTTACATCGGCTTTTAAAGTTCCTTCCGCTGATGACATGTACAACGGCAAGGTAATCATTGTTCGTCAAAACGACTCCGGACTCGGTGTCGCCAATGGTGACGTGGCTGTTATTTTCAGTTTAAAGACGACTGATTCCGACAAACTTATATGGTATGCATTCATCGGCGATCTGAAAAAAATCGTCCCGGCTCAGCTGCTCCCGAAATACGACACGGCCTTTGCCATTACTATTCACCAATCGCAAGGTTCAGGCTCTGTCTCTTATACACATCTCCGAGCCCACGAGACGCTCATGAATCTCGT
>USHK01000131.1 GCA_900554375.1 uncultured Sutterella sp. | reverse complement strand
GCAGCGTCAGATGTGTATAAGAGACAGCTCTTCAGCGGAAGAAGCTTTTCCGAGTGCCTTATCCAGCAAAGAATAAGTCTTAACGTCGTAAATCGGACGACCGTCCTGAACCTCAATGACCGGACGGAAGTGCACCGAATCCACAACGGAGAGCAAAAGGAAAAAGCACAGCAAGGAAAGCGAACACAGAGAGGCACCGGAACTCACAACGTAGCGCCAACGTGCTTTGAGCTCTTCGGAACGTGCAACATGAATCAGATAAAAAGTTAGTGCCGCGAGGAGAACGACAACCACGATATCCGTAGGAAGCAAAACAAATTTAGGCATCATTTCAATCGGATCCTCGGGTCAGCAATCGTGTAAGCCACGTCCGTCAAAATCAAACCGATGACATACAGCACGGTTCCGACAAAAACCATCGTACGGACAATGGCGAAGTCCTGCGCATTGATCGCGTCAATCGTGAAGCTGCCTAAGCCCGGAATACCGAAAAAACTTTCCATCACTAAGGAGCCCAAAAACAGCATCGGGAGCACGGCCACTGTTGAAGTCAGAATCGGCAAGCTGGCATTGCGCAAAACATGTTTAAAAAGAACCGCCGTTTCGCTCAAGCCCTTTGCCCGAGCAGTTCGAACATAATCTTTGTTGATTTCTTCCAGAAACATCGAGCGATACAGCAGTGCGTCTCCGCCGATGCGCGAGAAAACGCCGATGGCAATCGGAAGGATCAGGAACGAAATCATGGCCGTTCCTGTCTCAAAACCTGAGATCGGAACAAGCCGAAGGACTTTAGAGAAAAGCCACTGTCCGAAAATAATGTAGAAAAGCGACGAGACTGACATCATGACAATGGCAAAGACCACGCCCCCGATCTCGAGCTTCGTGTGCCGGAAAAACACTAAACCTAAAGAAAACACAACGATCACAAAGACGCCGAGCAAAAAGGTTGGGAAAGCCAACGCGACTGACGGCCACATTCGGTTTTTGATTTCATAGGCAATGTCACGTCCGGCGTCCGATGCACCGAGGTCTCCGACCATCAATCGAGCACTGTGCTGCCAAAAAATCGTATCAGTAAGCTTGTCCGAGCCTTCGGCCTTCTCATTCCAGAGCAGCGGCTTGTCGTAGCCGTGTTCTTCTTTCCAATTTTGAATCGCTTCAGCCGTTACACGTTTGCCGCCAATATTGAGGCGCGCCATATCGTCCGGCGTGTTGACCGTAAAGAACAGCATAAAGGTCAGGAGATTGACGCCGATCAGGATCAGGAAGCCGTAGCCGATGCGTCTTAACAAATAACGAATCATTTAATCTGCTCCTCCGTTGTTCGGGCAGTCATTCGCTCTCGCTTCTTATGAAGCGCCACCGCCGGAATAATCACTAGCGCCGACAGGAGAACAAAAACCAACAGCGGCCAGTAAATCGGTTTGTTCCATTCTTTGATGGCCTTGACACGCGTCTCAGGATCGAGCCTTAGATATTGAATGTGATTGCGCACAACCTGCGTGGGTTTGCCGTTATGCACCCATTGATGAAATGCTGCCGAACTCGTGGGAAAGTATCCGAATGTCCAGGGCGCATCTTCCTGGACGATCTTGATCAATTCATTGATGGCCTCAGCCTTTTCCGGACCTTCGTCCATGTAACGCATGCGGCTGAAGAGTTCATCGTATTTCGGGTTTTGATAGTTCGAAGCGTTTTCTCCCGAGCCTCCGGTCTTTGACTTGGCGTTAGGACCGTAAAGCAGGAACAGGAAGTTTTCTGCATCCGGATAGTCCGCAAGCCAGCCCCACAAAAAGAGCTGGTGATTGCCGGAGATCACTTTATCCTGGAAACGATTGTAGTCCGTGCCGCGAATATCTAGCTGAATGCCGATCTTTGCAAACTGCTTCTGATACCAATCGAGCACGGCTTTCGTCGAAGGAGATGCTGCCGCTTGGAAATCGAGATTTAAGACCAAAGGTTCGCCGGTCTTGGCGTCGCGGCCTCCGGGGTAACCGGCTTCGGCCAACAGCTTCTTAGCTTCCTCAATGGATTTGCGGATGACAAGACCGTCTTTAGACTTTTCATAAACAATCGGATTAAATGCCGCTGCGCCGTCCTCTCGATACCCGAAAAGACCCGGAGGCAGCGGACCATGAGCCGGGGAAGCTAGTCCTTTCTCAAAAATCTGGATGTACTCTTCCCAATCCATCGCAATAGAAATCGCCTGACGAAGCTTCTTGTTGCGTTCGCGCTCTTCAGGCGTCTTGCCTTCGCCTACGACCGGATCCATCCAGTTAAAGCCGAAGTACGTGTTTTGCGCTTCTACAGTCTGAGGAAACTGGAGCTTCTTTTCTTTGTACTCTTTTTCTTTTTCCGCGCTATCGGCCATACCGATCAAGAATCCCTGACCATTGTCAAGGCGTTCAATCTGCGGAGAGTCGTAATAGCCTTGAAGGAACTTCGTGCGAAGCGGCACGCTTTCTTTTTCCGCCGTGATTTCTATGCGATCGATAAAGGGAAGCGGTTTACCGCAGTCCTTTAAAAATCCTTTAGCTTCATCACCTGGCTCGCCCGTGCAGGGATAAAGCTCCGTTTTACGGAAATTCGGATTACGCTCCATGACATGTTTGCGGTTTTCAATCGATTCCACCAGCATGTACGGACCAGTACCGACAGGCCAATAGTTCAAGGACAAGTTGTTCTTGGCCATGCCTTTCTGAGCATAGAAGGCTTCAGCTTCCCACGGAACAGGTGCAAAAAAAGTCATTGCAAGCCAGTTAGAAAACTGGGGATACTTTCCTTTTACTTCAAGTCGAAGCGTGTACTTATCCGGCGCCGAGACGCCTTGGAGCTCAAACTTTCTTAAGTCTAGGAAGGGCAAGTCCCGATCGGACGGTTTGAGATCGGCACGAAGACGTTTGTCTTCTGCGCGCACCTGAACGGCAAAGTCTTTTAATCCCGGAAGATAATTCACCATCGTTCCGTAGACCGGAGCAATGATTCGGGGATTCGCCATCCGTTTAATCGAATAAACAAAATCCTCGGCGGTCAGTTCTCGCGTTCCCTTCTGCGGCAAATCCATCGGATTGTGCAGTCGGTCGATAACCTCGGGCGCCAAAGCATGATTAACGTATTCGCCCTTCTCATTTTTTGCAAAAGCAGGATGAGGCGCAAACAAAATGCCTTTTTTAATCGGAATCTCATATACGCTCAGAGCAATTTCTTCCGCCGACGCGGATTCAGGCAAAGCCTTTCCGTCTTTATCCAGATAAACGGGCTTGACGACTTCGGCCGCGGAACGAGGAATCAGGCGATACGGCCGCTCTAAAAAGTGATACTGATAGAGCGGTTCGTAAATACTGTAGGTATAAGGCGTCTCGTCGGAAGAGTAAGAACTCGTCGGATCTAAGTGCTTCGGACTGCGTCCCGAGAAAGGCGTGAAGAGCGTGTTGGAGGCAAGTTCTTTTTCCGTGTGAACGGAGTTCGGAATTTCTTTGCAGGAGGTCAGTGCAGCCACGGCAAAGACGACCGCCGACAACTTAAGGAGGCCGCTGTAAGCTGCGCCATATCCTACTTTAATTTTCACTGCTCTTCCTTTCGCCTATTTTGGGACGTGATATCTTATCAGATCACAAAAAATCCTAAAGAAATAAAACATTTAGGTACAGTTGCTCACCTAGGGGTGTTCCTATCTTTTTTAAGTTTCGCGAAAGATTTTATCCATCCAAAAAACGGGTATAAAGAATGATCTTTCAAGCCTGATTCCCAGGTACCCGTTTGATAAAATGCGCTCTTATGTGAAGCTGGACTTCAAGGAGCCTTAGGGATGCACAAAGTGTGCCCTGACGGGAATTTGTTGATGGAAAAACACTATTTCGACTGGCCGGTTCGGGTCTATTATGAAGACACCGATTGCGCCCGAGTGGTTTATTACGCGAACTACTTCAAGTTCATGGAGCGTGCACGCACGGAGTGGCTGCGTGCTCTAGGCTGGAGCCAGGAACGACTGTACTCGGAACTCGGCGTTGTCTTCGTCGTTGCCGAAGCGAAAGCAAAGTACAAAAAGCCGGCTCGTCTTGATGACGAATTAGTCGTACGCTCAACCGTGGCCGCATGCGGCCGTACTTCTTTTGAATTTCATCAGGAAATTTTGAGGGGAGACGAAGTACTCAACATCGGAGACATTCGCTGCGGAACACTCGACGCGCATACCTTCCGCCCGGTTGCCATGCCCGAGCCCATTTCAGAAGAACTCAAAAAACTTTTAAACCATTAATCTTTTATTAGTACAAGGGACTGTGATGGAAGCATCTGCCGATTTATCAATCATCACTTTGGTTGCTCATGCAAGCGCCGTGGTTCAGATTGTTTTGGCTATTCTTTTAATTTTCTCATTAGTGAGCTGGACCATTATTTTTCAGAAATGGTTCCAAATGAGCCGCGCTAGAAGAGAAGCACGCAACTTCGACAAGCGTTTTTGGGGCGGAGCAGATTTAAATAAACTTTACGAGAGCGCCACAGAACGCCGCTCGTCCGTAGGACCTCAGGAAGGCATCTTCTACTCCGGTATGACCGAGTTCTTAAGAAGCCGCGCGAGCAACCTCGAAGCCCGCGCCGGAACCTTCGGCGTTATTGACGGTGTATCTCGCGCCATGCGCGCCCGTTATCAGAGAGAACTCGATATTCTCGAGTCGGGCCTGAGCGTTTTAGCGACCATCGGTTCCGTTTCTCCGTACATCGGTCTGTTCGGCACGGTTTGGGGCATCATGGACGCATTCACAGGTTTAGGAAATCTGGAAAGTGC
>USHK01000130.1 GCA_900554375.1 uncultured Sutterella sp. | reverse complement strand
TCAGATGTGTATAAGAGACAGAATCCAAACGACGAGGAACAGCACCAACCCTTCTAAAGTTGCTTCGTAAAGCTGAGAAGGATGTCGGGGAATGCCGTCACCGGCCTGCGGGAAGATCATGCTCCAGGGCAATTCAGCGGAGGCCACTCGGCCCCAGAGCTCACCGTTAATGAAGTTTCCGAGGCGCCCGAAGAAAAAACCTAACGGGACCAGTGGCGCAACAAAATCGCCTACCGTAAGGATTGACTTTTTGCTTCTCCAAGCAAAATAAAAAAGTGCAAGGATGACGCCGATAAAACCGCCGTGCGCACTCATCCCGCCTTGCCATACCGCGAAGATTTCAAGCGGATGGGACAGGTAGTATTCAGGCTGATAAAGGAGGACAAAACCCAAACGGCCGCCAACGATCACGCCAACCATGCCCACAAAGAGCAAATCTTCAAGGTTCTCCTTAGTAATGCCTCTCCACTCCTGACGGCAGCGGTAAAGACCCAAAAGATAAAAGAGCGTAAAGCCGACAAGGTACATCAATCCGTACCAATGCACAGCCATCGGTCCGAATTGAACAGCGATGGGATCAAACTGAGGATGAACCAGCATTACTTAAGCCTCATAATCCGAGCGGAGGTTCTCGACATAACCTTCCACCTCTTCAAGAATTTCTAAACCGTGCTCATCCGCCCCGACCCGTGCCTTCTCAAGTTCTTCATAAAACTGCGTAAAGGTTCGTGAGCCGCCTAACCCTTTAACCAGTTTGTTGTACTTATGCAACCGCCAAAGCCTTTCGGTTTCCGGAGTCAGTGCATACTCAGGATAGTTTCGGCCCATGAAGTACAACGTCAGTTCAGCCAAGTCCTCTCGATCAAATTCAAGCCGATCAAAGGCATCGGCCATTTCTTCGGGCGGGAGAGCCCGGAAGGAAGTCATCTTGCGCGCATCAGAGGAACTCGGGAAACCACCGCTGTAAAGCGCTTCTTCCGGAATGTCCCTGGCATGTTCCTCAGCTTTTTTATCTGCAAGTGCCATAAAGAGCGGCAGAAGTTCCGGCAGGCGATCCGCTGATGCAAGAATCTTAGAAGCGTTTTCAGAGTAATAGGTTGCGGGATGCTCGAACAACTCTTGTCCGTTTTTAGTAATCCAAGCGGACATGCCTTTCATAAGGAAAGGCTGTTTTTTCGTTTTAATCCGTACAAAGGGAAGCGGCTTAATGCCCTGCTCCTTTTGCTCACGAGTCACAAAGGACCTTTCCTTCATGTCCTTTTCCGTAATGGCCCACATTTCTTTCGGATCGGCGGAAAGATCCCAGCAAATCCATTCGTTTCGAACGGATGGATTCTCAAAAAGCGGCATCACCGGTCTAAGGCCTCTGCGATGATGAAGACTGTATCGATCGACATAAAGAAGCGGTCTTCTCTCATTTAAAAGCTCAACGATTTTGTCGGACTTACTTATCGAGAGCGCGTATTCCCAAAGACGCGGATTTTTGCTTGCGATTAGTTTTGCGAGCTGAAGCGTGGCAAAAGCGTCTGAGCTAGCGTCATGTGCATGATGATGGGGAAGCTGGTTTGCCGGCGTCAGTCGATCAAGCTTAAAAGAAACCGTACCGTCCTCTTTAGTCGGCCACTTCAAAAGCTGAGGTGCCAGCGCATAGACCGCTATGACTAAGAGAAAAACATCAAAACGTCCGCGTCCCTCGCCATACTCAGTATCGTAGGCCGGCAGCAAATTACGCCAGAACATAAAACGTGTCATTTCGTCGTCGTAATTACGATTGTTATAGCCAATCGTAATCGTGCCGGGTTTACCCATTTCATCCCGAATGACTTTGGCAAAATCCGCTTCCGCAAGTGCGTTTTCTTCGTCCATGAGCGACATCGGCGTAATGCCCGTCACCAGCGATGATCCGGGAGACGGAATGTAGTCGTCAGCAAGTTGGGCATAAAGCACCATGCTTTGTCCGATGATATTGAAATTGGTATCGGTTCGGAAGGAGCCGTATTGCACCGGGCGGTCCTTGCGGGCTTCGGTTCCGAATGTTTCGTAGTCGTACCAAAGGTAACTTGTTGAATTGTTGACGGTATCGGTCATGGACTTTTCGCGAAATTAAGTAGATCAATATTACAAGAAACCTTTATCTAAGATCGATTTCCTTTTGTTATCAAGCAGACATTCTGTTATTTACCTCGTGATAAAGAATCAGCTTACCTTTTACTTTTCTTATTTTTAGGAAATTAGAAAGTAAAAAAAAGCCGCTGAATCACAGCGGCAAACGGAGGGGATAGTCTTTTCTAACTTAAAGCTTATGCAGAGAATCGGTCATACACTTCGGTAATTATGTCTTCAACCAGCTTTCCAGCCTTTTTGAGATCCTCGATGAGAATTTGCTCAGCATTGGTGTGGTTTTTGGAATATCCCAAGCCCAATACAACAGTAGGTATTCCGTGGCGGTTGTAATGGTTTCCATCACTTCCGCCTCCTCCTTTCTGACAAAAGCCTTCTATGTCTTGTTTCTTTAAGGCTGATTTCACAATCTCAACTGTTTCCGAATCCTCTGAGACATTAAAGGTGTGATAAAGAGTCTTGATACAAACATCTATTGTCGTATTGAACCGTTTCGAGGTTTCTTCAAATATCCTGCGAACTTCGTTCAAATAGACCTCCAACTCCTCGTCGTCAGTACCTCTCGCCTCTCCGGTAATCACAACTTCATCACAAACCACGTTTGTGCCGGAGCCTCCCTGAATCATGCCAAAATTCGAAGTAACGTTCGCCGAAATCCTTCCTTCCGGCATACTCGCCAAAGCAAAAGCGGCTACCTTAATAGCATTCAATCCTTTTTCCGGCTCGTTTCCTGCGTGAGCCTTAATACCTTTCACCTTTACAGTAATTTTGCATTTGGTGGGAGCCTGTTTCACAATTCGGCCGATCCGACCCGGACAATCTAAAACGTACCCGAATTTAGCTTTAAGTTCGGAAAAATTAAGCTCTTTCGCTCCGATCACAGCCATTTCTTCGCAGACAGAAAAAACTACTTCAATATCCCCGTGAGGCTTACCAGAAGATTTGAGTCTCCTCACACCATTCAGAATGGAGCACAAACCTGAAACATCGTCAGCTGCGAGAATCGTAGTTCCATCACTTTTGATAAGACCGTTTTCCTCATCGATCACCGGCGTGATTTTTCCTGGATTCTTAACTCGATCCATGTGGGCTGAAAAGAGAACAGTCGGGATTCCGGATTCGCCTCGCATGCGAGCAATGAGGTTTCCTGTATTACCTCCTACTTTTTGAGCGGTATCGTCTTCAGAAACTTCAAAGCCGATTTCCTCTAGCTTAGCTTTCACTACATCCGCTATTTTTCTCTCATCTTTTGAATGAACTGGCAAACGAACGAATTCTAGGAACTCCTGAACCATATCAACGGGTTGCATTCACACTCTCCAGGTTAAAGAACATAAAGAATGAAGGTTGCTGTTGCCAAGGCGCAAAGCATCGGAATGGAAATCCAGCGAGAGACGGTCATCGGCGAAACCTTAGCAATGCCAGCACAAATGATCATGGCGCCGGCGACAGGAGAAAGCGATCTGCCGATGCCGCCAGAGAGCACTGTCATGGCACCCATATTCATAATCTCGAGTCCAAACTGTGTTGCGTGGGCGCTAACTGCATTATTGAATGCGATAGAAGCTGCTTCGCCAGAACCAGAGAGAACTGCTACGAAGAAAGGACCAACTACGGATGCTGCCTTCGCAATCATTGGGGATCCGGACATATAGTCGATTAGTGCCTTGATGATGCCACAAGATTTCAGCCCTGCCACAAAGATATTTGCAGCAATAATGATGCCGAAAATGGATCCAAAAGCGTCGCCCATACCTTTGAAGAAAGTCTTAGTAATGCTTCCCGGACCTGTTCTGGTCGCAATCATTGCAATGACCGCACCAATAATCATTGCGTGGGAAACAGGCATCTTGAGGAACTTCACATAACCGAAATTACCTAACAAGAGAATGATCAGAGGCAACAAAGGGATAACTGCAAGGAAAAGATTCGGTTTGAAATCTTTAGGCAACTCGCCGGCTCCTTCTTCGAGTGCTGTCTCTTGATAGAGCCCTTTCTTCTTCATGTAGTAAGAAAGGACGATTAAAACACAAGAAGCGACAACAACAGAAGAGATAAGAGGGAAGTACACGAGAGACACGAAATCTACAGCGGTCTTTCCTGCAAGTTCTGCGACAATAGTGGGATGTACATGTCCGGGATTCAAATTGCCGCCGTAGAGACCTGCCATGATCGTAGCAGCCGCGATAGGAGCAGGGACTCTTGCTGCAATTAAGAGCGGGATCAAAATTGTTCCGACAGCCGCTGAAGTACCGGCAGCGGATGGAATTGCACTATTCACTACCATCGTTGCCAATGCTGCACCAATAATAACAAACGGGCCCGCCTTTTTAAGAAGCTTGACAAAAATGGCAATTAAGTGGGTGTGACAACCAGTGAGTTTGATAACGGCCGCAAAACCCATACAAGAAATAATGACTTCGAAAATATTAGATTGCTTCATTGAAGCCGAAAAAGCTTTCAAAGGCTCCAATGGGTCAGCCGCAAGGCATGCCAAAGCAAGACCGCCTGCGATCAAAACCATTCGAGTTTCGTATTTTTTGATTAGCGCCCAGACCATGACGGCGACAATCACCGCAGCTAGAAGCATAGTCATAAAAGTCTCCTTTTTTTGAGGTTGATTTGAGCAAATCGCCGCTATGTCAAGCCCTGTCTCTTATACACATCTCCGAGCCCACGAGACGCTCATGAATCTCG
>USHK01000129.1 GCA_900554375.1 uncultured Sutterella sp. | reverse complement strand
AGATTCATGAGCGTCTCGTGGGCTCGGAGATGTGTATAAGAGACAGGAACAATAAGGCATTGTAATTTGGGTACGCAACTTCTGCGATCGGTTTTATTAATACTACACTTGCAACTCGATTAACATCATATGTTATCGAAGAGGTTATTAAACAATATTAAATAATTACGGTGCACGCTAGGTATGAATTTCAATATTCTCGCTCAAAACAAACAAATAGAGCGCGAGAAGTTGGCAAAGCTCCCGTCATTGAAGTATTTGACGATTGTGGTGGCTGCTTGCTTCTTTGGCTCCTCATTCACTGCTACAGCTCAAACAACAAATGCTGAGCCGTCTAACGAAACTATTTCCAGCCTGATCAAGGTTGATTCCGGACAAAATGTGACGGTTAGCACCGGAAACCCAGGTTTCTACTCTTCAAAATCGGGCGAAAGCATTGGCGTTTGGGTAAATGGTGGTAAGTTCACTGATAATGCCACTACTGTTCCGGTAGAAAGTCCTACTCTTTTCCAAGTGGGCGGTTCCTCTCGCTATCAAGGCAACAATGCAGACAGCAGTGCGCAAGGTAGTCTTGGCGGGGTGATTCGAGTCAAGCAACTTCACACAAACGGGGGCGGCCTGACGCCTGACTTAACGGTGGCCCTTTTTGGCTCCCCCGCGGCCGACTCAGTTTTTTCTTCCGACAGTTTTTATGCCGTAGCTGGAGCAGCCAAATCCGTGGATGTCATGATCGACGGAACTAACTCAATCCATGAAACCGCTCTGAAAGTCGACGGCGACGTCTCAATCCAAAGAAGCCCTTCGTTTTCCGGCGGTAAACTTTCTTTTGTCTTGCAAAATTCTGGATCTTTTTCCAGCCGCGGCGACTCGTACTTCATTTTTGATGATCCTAAAGATCGTTTCATCCTGCAGAACAACCAATCTTCAGATGGTATCGAAGTAAATAAGGACCTCTACCTTTACAACAATGCTGCCCCTCTAGCGAGCCTATCGAGCGAATCCAAAAACGCGCTTATTAAAAACACAAACGTAACTGTTGGAAATACATTTTCCTTCCGCGGAGGAGAAGGGTGGCTGCCCGGCATTAAGACAACCTTCCTTCAAGTCATCAACGATCCGGGAATCAACTCTAAGATTACCGCTCAGACAGTTGAACTGTACTCCCTGACTTCCGATAACTCCACAACCCTTTTGTTAGGCCACGGGGCAAAACTTATCGCACCAAAAGTCTATATCCACGCGCACACGCCTAGCTCTGCCGCTACCTTGATGCTCGGCGATACAACCTCTAAAGACGATAATTACGGTGTCACGACTAACTTCGTTCTCATGGACGGACCAGGTTCAAGCAAAATCATCTTCAATAATGCCCATAGTGATAACTCCGCAGAGGTGGCCTCTTTTCCGATCTATGGCTCAGGCACTGTAGAAATTCAATCTGGCCGAACTGTATTTACCCAGACATCCGGTTATAAGGGACAGACGCTGATTAACAATGGAAGCACCCTTATTCTTAAATCTGTCGCCTCGGCTGGACATAGCAGCATTACGACTAATGGTGAACTGCTTTACAGTGGCGCTCAGGGCGAAATTCCAAATGAAATTTCCGGATCTGGCTCCGTTGTTTTCACTGACAATGCTCGTATAGCAATGACGAAGGATGCTGCTTGGACAGGTTCCACTACAGTGAATAACGCTTTTGTTTCAATGGGATCACTCGAAGACCCGGTTCATATCGCGAGCTCCTCGGTCGCGCTGTCCCCTCAAGCCGTCCTCTGCGGATTCGGCTCCATAGAAGGCTCACTGAATAACGCAGGCTCCTTCATCGTAGGAGACTCGGAGAACAGGTCTCCAACTAACTTCGAAGTTCATGGAAATGTGACGAACTCCGGAGAAATAGATCTCGGAAATGGAAAAGTCGCAGGAAGCCGGCTCACTGTCAATGGAAATTACACAGGCTCTGATGGGCTGATAATTTTTAACACTGAACTAAACGGAGACGAATCTCCCACAGACATGCTTGTCGTTAAGGGTGATACTGAAGGCAGTACTCGAGTTCGAGTGGTCAATGTAGGAGGGAGCGGAAAGCAGACTCTTAACGGCATTGAGCTCATCGATATTTCAGGCAAATCAAAAGGAGCTTTCAGGCAGGAAGGCCGTATTGTCGCCGGCGCCTACGATTACAGACTGAAAAGAGGAACCGGAAATAATGCGAATAATTGGTACCTAACGAGTCGGCTCAGCCAATCAAAGGATGACAATGGTAGAGGTGGAACCGGCGAGGATACTGACGACTCAGGCGTCATCGATAACCGCCCGGAGAACCCATCCATCCACAAGTTCCTGGTAAGACCTGAAGTCGGAGCTTACGTCGGTAATAACGCCGCTGTTCGGACGCTCTTCTCAGACCGCCTATACGACAGAATCGGGGATCTTTGGTATGCAGAACCTAAGGCTGAGGACACTCGGAATGCCAGCGTATGGATTAGACAGCGCGGAGATTACAGCTCCTGGAAGGAAAGCACTGGACAAACCAAGAATCGAACCCAAATGTATTCGACGCAGCTGGGCGCAGACGTTCACTCGTGGACATCAGGCGGGACTGACCGCTTTCTTGTCGGCTGGCTCGCTGGTTACGGACATGCCAACACGAAATCCCACAGTATCCATTCCGGCTATCACGCCAGAGGTCTTGTTGACGGTTTCAATGTTGGATTGACTGGAACCTGGTTTCAGGACCGCTTAAATCACGAGGGTGCTTATGTTGACTCATGGCTGACCTACTCCTGGTTCGACAATAAGATCAAAGGTGTGAGCTTGAGGACCGAAAAGTATCACTCCAAAGGGCTGAGTGCTTCCATAGAGACTGGATATACAGCCAAGCTTTCTGATTCCAAGACTGCCGCCGGAACAGATATCAGCTGGTATTTGCAGCCGCAGGCTCAGATAATTTGGTCAGGAGTTAAAACGGACACGCTCTTTGAGGCTAACGGCACAAAAGTGACCTCTAAGGGCCATAACAATATTCAAACAAGACTCGGTGCAAGAACTTTTGTCAATATAAACAGTCCTGCCTATTTCAACGGCACGGCGGGTACGCAGTTATTCCTTGAAGGAAACTGGATTCACAACACCAAGAGCCCCGGTGTCGAAATGAACGGGGCGGCGCTTGAGCAGAAAGGCGTGCGTAACCTCGGAGAGGTCAGGCTGGGACTCAAAGGAAAATTGATGCGGAACTTACAACTTTGGACAAATGCAACCGCTCAGGCCGGCTCTAATCACTACCGCGATCTGACCTGCATGATGGGTGTGAAGTTCAGCTTCTGACGCTGGTGTTTGCTTTCTCCATAGAACTATGGGAGCAAACCTCTTCTCATCTCCTGCCGCTGGCCTCTGAGGCTCCCTCTGCCGTGTCCCGAGCACGGTAAAGGATTTAATTCTGATTTTGTTCTTCCTGGAGAGGCGTCTTGCTTACTGACCGCACTTACGTGCTGGCCCCGCCATCAGCTAAAACCACTTGCTTTTCTTTACCTATTTAAGTGAAGTCCCTGCTTTTTTTCTCGCTTTTCATGGGAGAATGTGTCGTTAAAAACTGCCTTACAGAGGCTTATCCGATGCATATTGAAAACGAAGTTAAACTTGACTTTAAAGACGTTCTCATTCGTCCGAAACGTTCAACGCTTTCCAGCCGTTCCAATGTCGATTTAATCAGACCCTTCACACTTCGCAACAGCAGAGTCGAATACTCCGGTGTCCCCATCATTGCTGCCAACATGGACACCACTGGAACCTTTGAAATGGCCGATGCCCTAGGAAAATACGATCTTTCCGTGGCGCTTCACAAACATTACTCTGAAGACGAGTATGTCGCCTATTTCAATGGCCTCAAGCGTAAATCCACTGCCTTCTATTCCATGGGCATCACGGACAATGATTTGAAGAAATTCAAAGCAGTCATGAAACGCGCGCCGGGGGCCATCGAGTACCTCTGTATCGACGTAGCGAACGGCTACACGGAAATCTTCGTGGATTTCGTTTCAAAAATCAGAGAAGAATTTCCTCATCTAGCTATCATGGCCGGAAACGTTGTGACCGGCGATATGACTGAAGAACTGATTCTCGCAGGCGCCGATATCGTTAAAGTCGGTATCGGGCCTGGATCAGTATGTACCACCCGTAAGATGACCGGCGTCGGTTACCCTCAGCTCTCCGCCATCATTGAATGCGCAGACGCCGCTCATGGTCTCGGCGGCCTCATCTGCTCCGACGGTGGTTGCACTCGCCCAGGCGACATCGCTAAAGCATTTGGCGGCGGTGCCGACTTTGTTATGCTCGGAGGCATGCTCGCTGGACACAACGAAAGCGGCGGTGAAGTCATTGAAAAAGACGGGAAAATCTACCGTTCTTTCTACGGTATGAGCAGCAAATCCGCTATGGACAAATACTCCGGCGGAGTCGCTAAATACCGTGCAGCAGAAGGCAAGACAGTCTATCTTGAAGATCGCGGTCCGGTTGCGGACACCGTCCAGGAAATTCTTGGCGGCGTTCGTTCCGCCTGTACCTATGTGGGTGCCCGAAGATTGAAAGAACTCACGAAACGTACGACTTTCGTGCGTGTAACTCAGCAGTTAAACGAAGTATTCGGTAAATCATAACCGCTTCATACTTTTAATGGGCCGTCTCACCGACGGCCTTTTTTGTGCCTGAATTGACAACTTTTTCTTCTATCTTCGCCCAACATACATAAAATGGTTCGATCATCTTAGTTTGGAGGGGGAGGAGATAATGAACCACTCTGTCACGCACAAAGACGTATCTGAAC
>USHK01000128.1 GCA_900554375.1 uncultured Sutterella sp. | reverse complement strand
GCGTCTCGTGGGCTCGGAGATGTGTATAAGAGACAGATCAATAACTCGGGCGAAGCCGAGGCAATGCAGCCGGAGAGCCAAACCAAAGCACCGACATCGGAAATGCCGAAGTCGCCGATAACTTTTGGAACATCCGGAGCAAACGTATGCACTAAATCGGCCGGTACTCCTTCAGCGGAAACCATTGAACCGGGGTCTTCACGGTTGAGGACGCGAACCGTGTCTGCGGAAAAGATTTTTCGTTTCGCAGCGGCATACTTCTCCATGGATCCGTGCCAATCAATATGGTCTTCGGTGATGTTAAGCAGCGCGGCGCTGTCACAGTGCAAACTTTCCGTGGTCTGGAGCTGGAAACTTGACAACTCCAACACCCAAAAGTCAGGCAGCGTTCCGGTTTGACGATGTTTTTCGAGTTCACCCAAAGCATTCGGCCCCACATTGCCGGCCGCTATCACCGATCTGCCGGCCTCTGCAATGATGGCGGCCGACAGCATCGTCGTCGTTGTTTTGCCATTGGTACCGGTGATGCCGATGATCTTAGGCGAATATCCCGTCTCGACTTTCAGTCGTTTCAGTTCCCGGGCAAAAAGTTCAATTTCCCCGACCACAGGTGTTCCGCATCGACGTGCTTCTCCTACAACCGGTGCAAAAACCGAATACTCCGGAGAAAGTCCCGGAGAAATCATGACTTCAGAAACCTCGGCAGCCGTTTCAGGAGAAACGTCTCCGCCCAGAAAATGCAAATTGGCAATTTCCTTTTGAAGTTCATCAAGCTTCGGAGGCTGTGCTCTTGTATCGGCAGCAAGCACCTCAAAGCCACGGGAGGCATAGAAGCGAGCTGCGGTACGGCCCGAAGCTCCTAAACCGAGAACCAATACTTTTTGACTGACCGACATAATGGACTACCTGATTTTCAGTGTGGACAGACCGATCAGCACCAAAACAATGGTGATGATCCAAAAACGAACGACGACCTGTGTTTCCTTCCATCCTTTCATTTCAAAGTGATGGTGGATCGGCGTCATGAGGAAAATGCGCTTCCCATGAGTCATCTTGAAATACGAGACTTGGAGGATGACGGAAAGTGTTTCCATGACGAAAACGCCGCCCATGATGAAAAGAACAAGTTCCTGACGTGTAATGATCGCCATCGTACCTAAAGCTCCGCCGAGCGCTAGAGCGCCCACGTCACCCATGAATACCTGAGCCGGATAAGCGTTATACCAAAGGAAACCTAAGCCTGCGCCGATCAGCGCAGCGCCCACGACAACCACTTCACCGGCGCCCGGAACATAAGGGAAGTTCAGGTAAGCTGCATAGTCAACACGACCGACCACATACGCAAAGATACCCAGTGCAATGCCGACCAAAGCACTCGGCAGAATCGCCAAGCCGTCCAGACCGTCCGTGAGATTAACAGCGTTGCTCGTGCCCACAATCACAAAGTAGCTGAGAATAATGAAGCCCCAAATACCAATCGGAATCGACACATTCTTAAAAAACGGAATCAGCAGATTGCTTCTTTCCGGCAGCGGAATCGAAGTAAAGCCGCTTTCCATCCACTGGAGCACTAAACCCCAAATATGATCATTGCCCGGCGCCGCCACAGAAAAAGCCAGGTACACGGAAGCAATGATGCCGACAAGAGATTGCCAAAAGAATTTCTCTCGTGACTTCATGCCCTCGGGATCATGATGGACAACCTTCCGGTAGTCATCCACCCAGCCGATTGCGCCGAAGCTCAGCGTCACGAAAAGCACCACCCAAACAAAACGGTTGCTGAGATCCATCCACAAAATCGTCGATACGCCGACGGCAATCAAAATCAGGATGCCGCCCATTGTCGGGGTACCTTCCTTGACCAGATGGCTCTTAGGGCCGTATTGACGCACTGCCTGTCCAACCTTAAGTTTCCTCAGTTCACGAATCACCGCAGGGCCCAAGGCTAATGCGATAAAGAAAGCAGTAAGTGCAGCCAACACCGCGCGCAGTGTTAAGTAGTTAAAAACTCGAAGCCAGCCCAAAGAAGTCGAGTCGGCCAGCCAATGAATAAGAGCGAGCAGCATTTAGTTTTCCTTCGGTTCTTTTTCTTCTTGTTTGTTCCAGGTGCGAACGAGCTCGTCCGCAAGTTTGAAAAGTTTCATAAAATTCGATGCTTTAAAGAGCACAGCATGCGGGCCTTTTGCCATTTCTTCTTTAAGTGCAGCGAGCAGCTCTTCCTGCGTCTCGAAGTGACGGGCCCCTTCGCCGTAGCCTTCGACCGCATCGAGCATGCGGTTGCCGATGGAGAAGAAACTCTCAATACCGCAGCGGCGAACAAATTCGCCCAGTTCTCTGTGGTACTGAGGACTCTGGACCCCGAGTTCTCCCATGTCGCCGGCGACAAAAATCTTAGGCAGTTTGTATTCGCTCAGCATATTGACGGCAGCATTCATGGAATCCGGATTAGCGTTATAGCTGTCGTCGATCACTACGGAGCCGTCGTCTAATGTCACGACCTCGCCGCGATGGCTGACCGCCTCGAAGTTTTCCAAGCCTTTCTTGATATCGCAGAGGTCGCGGCCCATAGCAAAGAGCACGGCAGCCGCGTTAACTGCATTTACGATATTGTGCTTTCCAGGCACTTTGAGCTCGATATCAATTTGGCCGATCGGTGTCACCAACCTAAAAGCAGACCCTTCGATTTCACACGCGTAGACATCGCTGTCCGGCGTACCAAAAGTCACGACTCGATTGTTGCCGGCCATCTTGCGCCATTCAACCGCGAAAGGATCAGCTGCGTTGATGACAGCAACGCCTTGACGCGGAAGCTGGGCAAAGACCTCGCCGTTTTCTTTGGCGGTTTCTTCCAAAGAAGCCAGAAATTCCTGATGATCGCGCATCGTGTTCGTCACAGTCCCGATCGTCGGCGAGATTGCCGAGACAAGCGGACGCATTTCGCCAATATGGTTCATGCCGACTTCAAAGCAAGCCGCCTGATGTTGGGGCCGAAGTTTCCACAGCATGAGTGAGACGCCAAGCTCATTGTTTAAATTACCCTCGGTTCCGACCCACGTTCCCGGCTGGAAACGCTCTTTAATGATTGAGAGAACCATCTGAGTGGTCGTCGTCTTGCCGTTGGAGCCGGCAATAGCAATCACGGGCAGATCAAACTTGGAACGCCATTTTTTTGCTGAGTCGAGCAGCGCTTCTCGCGTATTCTTGACCAGAACCTGAGGTATGCTGACCGGGACAAAGTGCGACACAACAGCTGCGGCCGCCCCTGCGTCCGCAGCGGCCTGGACAAACTCGTGGCCGTCCCGCTCGCCTTCAATAGCGAAAAACAGCCCGTTGGGTCGGACTGATCTCGAATCAAAACTGACGGAGGAAAATTTAATACCCGGCGCACCCTTTATCTGGGCGTCGGGACCGAGCATCTCAGCAAACTCCCCGATCGTCATTAACGCTTCATTCATCTTTATTCCTTAATTTACGCAGTGCTTCACGTGCCTCTTCTACGTCTGAGAAATGGTGCTTGACGCCCCTCACTTCTTGGTAATCCTCATGACCTTTGCCGGCAATAAGGATCACGTCATCGGCAGAGGCGTGCTCTGCTGCGTACTCAATCGCTTTCCTACGGTCTTCAATGACCGTGCAGGGTTTTGTGGTCCCCGCTTGAATTTGTTTCAGTATCTCTTTCGGATTTTCGCTTCTCGGGTTGTCAGAAGTCAGAACCACTTCATCGGCAGCACATGCTGCCTGTCCCATCAATGGGCGCTTCCCGTGATCTCTGTCGCCTCCGGCGCCGACAACAATCCATATGCGGCCGCCGCGGGCGTTGGCCAGTCCCCTGAGCGCTTCGATTGCTTGGGTGATGGCGTCGGGTGTGTGAGAATAGTCAATCGCAAAGAGCGGGCCCCAGTCTTCCCGAACAATCTGCATGCGCCCTGCCGGAGGCTTGAGCTTTGCAGCTTCTCTGAGCACCGCTTCGATTTCAAAACCGAGGGAAACCAATGCACCAACAGCGCAGAGGAAATTCTCTACATTAAAGAGACCTAAAAAGTGCGCTGCGACCGGAAATGAACTTCCCTTAAAACGGACTTCAAACTCGAGCCCCTCCCGGGTGTGACAAATATTCACAGCCGACAGATCTGCCGGTCGATCTCCTCTTGCAGAGACCTTCAGTATTTCTTTTCCGGCCTTTTCTGCTGTTCTTTGTACTTCCAGAGCAGGTTCTCCGGATTGATTAATGACAGCGGTGACAAGGGAGGGCCAACGGAACAAAATCTCCTTGGCTTGGAGATAGTTTTCCATCGTTCCGTGGTAGTCCAAATGATCACGCGTGAGATTCGTAAATACACCCGTTTTAATTTCAGTTCCGTCCAGACGCCCTTGAACCAGACCGATAGAGCTTGCCTCCATGGCAAACGCTTTGCACCCGGAGTTAAGCAATTCGGCAAAAGTTGCCTGAAGCGTCAGCGGGTCCGGCGTGGTCATTGATACGCTGGGGAGCGTCTTCCCGTTCAAGCTGCATCCCAAAGTCCCGATGCAAGCGCACGGTATCCCGAGTCGGTCCATCAGATCGGCGATCCAGTTGGCCGATGTCGTTTTACCGTTGGTCCCCGTAACGGCGATGCCCGTCATTTGAGACGTCGGATTGCCATAATAAGCGGATGCAATGGGACCGAGAGCGGGATAAAGATTCTCGACTTCAATAAGAGGTACGGAGCAAGCGCCCTCATAGCCTTTTTCAGCAACCACGCAGGAAGCACCGGCGACGCAGGCCTTTTCGATAAAAATCCGACCATCGGTGTGTACCTGTCTCTTATACACATCTCCGAGCCCACGAGACGCTCATGAATCTC
>USHK01000127.1 GCA_900554375.1 uncultured Sutterella sp. | reverse complement strand
TACGAGATTCATGAGCGTCTCGTGGGCTCGGAGATGTGTATAAGAGACAGTTAGAAGACCGAGGGTCGGATTTTTTCTTGCGGCCGCGCTTTTTGGGTTCCGGGGAAGGCTGAACTTGCAGAAGAGTTCCTGTTGATTCGGATTTGGCAGATCCTTCTGCTTGAGCTTTATTGCATGAGACAGCGGGAGGATTAGACAAAAGGGTGTCTTGGCCGACTTGTTCCGCGCTTGTGGCTTCAGATTTGTCGGCAGGTTTGACCTCTGTCTCTGAGTTTGCTTTGGAGACAGTCTTCGTTTTAGAAGCGTTTTTCTCTTCAGAAGCGAGTCTCTTGATTTCTTCGTCCATTTCCATGTCAGCGAGTTTTTCCGGATGAAGAGAGGCTTTTTCTACCGAAGCCGACAGGCGTTGGATTAAGTGTTTTTGAAGTTCAGGGTTGGCGACTTGTTTGTCCAACTTCGAATCATTTTCAGCGGTAGCGGGGACAGCAACTTCTAGCTCGGAATAATCTGTTACGGCGCTCTCTTTTGTGGAAGATTGATTATCTTCGGGGGTCTCTGTGGACTCAGAGTTGCTCGTGCAGTCTTGGATTGCTGCTTGAACAGATTCGTCTGAAACGGTTGTTGAAGCTTCTTGGATTATTAAAGAAGGGCCTTCCTTGGTCTCTACGGACTTAGGTTCGCAAGTTATCTGCTTGACTTCTTCTGTCTTTGGAGCATTAGAAGGAGAGGATTTTTCTGAATCGATCTTCACTAAACGATAGCCGCTTTTGGCAAGCCAGTTTTGTACCGAAAAGCATCCTGCGACTCCTCGGAAGAATCGGCCGGTATCAGCGCAAATAGCATTAAAGATATGTTTGCCGGAGGCTTTTAGCGCATAAGGCGTTTGGATAGTTCGAACCGGCGGTTCGGCGTTGTTTTCAAGGACGATTAAATCAGTATTAGGCATTTCTTTTTCGAAATCGCTAGTTTTAGTGGGCTCGTTAGTGTTAGTGGTTTCGGAAGATGCTTTCTGAGATTTCTCGCGTTTCTCTTTAGCTTCTTTTTTCTTTTGGTTAAATTCACAGTTAAATTTTTTCTGAGATTCTTCGTATATCCGCTTGGATCGATCGAAGTCTGCTTTTAATTGAGCAAGGACCGCCGGAGCGACCTTTGCCTCTTTCGCTTCCTTAAGCGCTTTCTCGGCTGCCAATTTCTTTTTGCGCGCATCTTCCATTATTCGGGCAAATTCTTGGCGCATTAAGGCAACGGTTTCATCTTCGTTCTTAGGTATCGAAGGGACGAAAGGATGTTTAGCTTTTTCTCGCTCATAGAGTATGCGTTTTTCTTCCCATTTGGCCTTAGCCAAAGGGGTGTGGAGTCCGAGTTCTCGAAGTTTTTTATCATTAGCGTTTAAAGCGTGTTTATCATGCAGTGATTGAACTGTTCGATGCCAATAACACTCTTTCGACACATACCAAAGAAAATTAATAAAGCGGAGAGCTTTAACCGGAGTGCAGAGGACTTCTTTTCCGCCTTTTTTATAAATCTCTATGCGGTGAGAAACCTCTTCAAAGGTTGCTCCTTCTTTTAAGTCGAAAATTCCGCATTGGCAGCACATCCTAAGAACTTCTTCTTCGCGCCATGTCTGGCGCGGGAAAAGCTCATTAAGTTTTGCTGTTAAGAGGGGAAAGAAATGATCGACGACGGCATAAATCTCTCCGTTTTTACAGGTTATTGCGTTTTCAACGATCTTAAGATGTTCTTTATTGCCGTCAGCATCTGACTTCCTAAGCGCTTGTTCAGGCGAGAGTTCGTTAGCGAGCAGATCGCAAAGCGCCCAACTCAGGATCGAAGGGATGTAGGGCGGCGAAGTTTCTCCGTGTCTGACAAATTCCACCTTCATTTGTTCTCTGAGAATGGCTTCTGCATTAGAAATCAAAATGAGGATGAATTGATCCTGCAGAATACAGCCGAAGTCACCTCCGATGAATTTAGAGAGAAGCGCCAGATATCCCTTTTTAAAGCTCTTTGCGAACCGCTTTTGGATTGAGTCAGGAAGATATTTAAGAACGAGGCGATTGATATTGCCTCCGGAAGCTTCCGCTTCCGGTTCAACATTATGGTAAAGCCTCAGTGCCTGTCCTTCGTGCTCTTTGAGCCACTGCTCATAAGGAACTTCAAATCTGTACTCATCTCCATTTTCGGCAACGACCGAAAAAGTCATAGCCGTGATGCGAAGATTAAGGAAGAAGCAGAGAACCAGACAGAATAGCTTTAATGTCTGCGTCTCAAATTCTTTTTGATCCAGCGGCATCGTGAAGAACTGGATACGCTGCCGCAGAAGATTAAGCACAATGATGCTTAACTTGAGAGAGTATTCGTTGTAGCTTCCAGGATAAAAGTACCCCGGCGCAGAGTTCAAAGGCAGATTACCGACGATCTTTGTTAAAACCTCAAAAAGTTCATTTTGGATCGCAAAGAGATGATCATCGCCGATCGCTTGCCTGAGTTGATTGATCAAAGGCAAAAGAGCTTTACGGTCGGAATCTCTGAACGGACTCAGAAAGTCGGAGACAGGCACGGAAGGACTAACCATTGTTGTGGCGGAAATGAAGATAAGATTTAAGGAAGGACCTGCAGCACTCGTTTAATAAACGAAGACTCTTTCGGGCATCTCTGCGAAAACCTTTAGGAGAATTAAAGGGAGTGAGTTTTTTAGGACAACCGGCGGATGTCCACCCTTCATAATCCAAAGGCCCGTTGTGACGCAGAGAAGTAATGACGAAAGAAACAAAAGGTCCTGGAGCGACCGCCACAGAGGTTTGACCGTCTTTATTGATCAAGGCAGGCCAAAGCTTGGAGGTTTTGATGCTGCGGAATTCCGTTTGAAGATTAAAGAAGGGCAGATGCTGCAATGTGTAGAGCACGAAAAGGGCTGCTTTTTGGTTGGTTAATCCGAAACGATGTTTGACAACGGATGCCATACGACTGACAACATCGATGAACGCATAAACAAACGGTTTATTCGAAATGCCAACCGGAACGTCCAACCCATAGGCGTTCGTCCTTCCTTTGCTGATTCCACGATTCTTGTTTAAGAGGGCAGCAGGCGGATTAGAAAGACTAATTCCGGATTCAATCGCATATCGTTTTGCAAATTCTTCCAATGCACCGTTCATGTGACTGTCGATCTTTTCCTGAAGTTCGGATGTCCAATCGTATAGATCGGGAATATGTTCAAGAGCGAGCATCGGAAATTCTTCCCGGTGCAAATGCGGTGCGAGTGTTCCAAGGAAGGACGCTAAATGAGGATTAAGAATGAGAGGTTCTTTCAAAACGGACAGTGCTCTCCAGATACGATGCGTTTGATTTTCCTGAGCTTCTTCTTTTGATGTGAAAGCGTCTTCTTCTAACAAGTGTTCGAAACGGTTGACGTAACTCAAAAGAGTTTTAGAAGGCAGCAGGAAAGAGAGGGCCGTAAAACAGCGATGCGCTCTGCGGTTCTTAAGATAGAAATGGATGAAAGCCCAAGCAATAACCGTCTCCATAAATTTCTGGCGAGAGAAAAATCTGGCGGCTTTCATTAGACGATCTTCAAGGTTTGTATAGAGAACCTTATTCCCTTCTGCATAAGCATTAAGGAGGCGGATACTGTCGGCGGTTGACGGAAAAACCTGCTTCGATTCTTTCGCAACTCTGCGTAAGGGAGCCACTTTAAAAATCGGATAAGGAAGATAAGCAGCGATCGTTTCATCGAAATCAGGAACAGAAAAGGCGACGGCAGGCAAATTAAACAAACGGAACCGTTTTACGTCTTCGAGAATGGCGGCATCAAGCGTCGGAATATCAGGTTTCAACCCCGTTTCTAAGCAGATTCGGTTAAAAACTACACCACTAGATTTCATCATATAACATCTCCTAATATCAAGAAAAAGGAAAATTATCTATGTATTAATGATCACCCTATACAAGCTTCAGGGGATAGTTATGAACCAAATTTAGGTAGAAACTTTCATTAAGCAACTCAAAACGGCACTAATCCAAAAAGAGAGATGAAAAACTCCCTTGTCGGTTAAGTTTTGTTTTTCTATTGTTTAAAACAATGATAAAAACGAAATAAAAGGGTTACATTTAATTGCCAAGGGCTAATAGCACTCCACTCGTATTACTATGTATTACTCTCATGGTAATAAAAATTACCTTACAAGTGGTCAGGGGTTACACTAATTACCTAAAACATTTCATTAGTGTTTCACTAATTTCCTTAATTAGCCCATTAATTTCACTGCTGTTTCCTAGAGTTTTACTTTTGCTACGTTGGAGTCAATAAAGACGACGCCGTAAGTTACTTAATAAAAATTTCTAACCGATATGGTTAGCGCTTGGCTAAAATTCGGCCTTTAGCCGGCTCTCGAGGAGCCGGCCGACCCGGAAAATTAAGAGAGAATGCTCATGGAGCAAGAACCCTAGGACGTTTGAAGCTATTTCTTCTGTTTGAATTTGAAGCGAAGGTTCGGCCTCACGGCTTCGGTCAATCGATATCAATCGACGGGCAAGACCTCGAACAAAGATCTAGTCTCTTAACTCATCTTCCCTGCAGTTTGATCTTCGAAATCCTGATACAGAGAAGACTGATTAAATCGCCTTAAACAAATCCAACACAAAAGAACCGTATCAAAAAGACACTTGTCGCCAAACCGTGCGGTCGATCATTAAAGGTGAGGGAGGTTATTTAGATGGGCAATACACATCCTCCAAACCCCGTTCCCCTTTACTGACTTTCTGCCCCGCCGGAATTAAATACCGGAAGCGTCCGTCTTCGGCTGTCTCTTATACACATCTCCGAGCCCACGAGACGCTCATGAATCTCG
>USHK01000126.1 GCA_900554375.1 uncultured Sutterella sp. | reverse complement strand
ATCTACACGTAAGGAGTCGTCGGCAGCGTCAGATGTGTATAAGAGACAGCTGCTACCCTTGGATTTACCGATCTTAACGCTTTAGTAAAAGCGCAGGAATTTGAGTTTAAAAACGGTCGATGGGAGGAAGGTAACCAATATACGGCTGAATTAAAGAAAGAATACGCACGCATCATCGACGTTCTTCAAGTCGCAAAAGGACTAATAAGTTGAACCCAAAATAGGAGGCGTAGTGGGATAAGAGGGTTTTTACTTAGATGTTTATGCTAATATATGAACGTGGCAATTGGATTTTGTCACTTCTCCTTGGGATTTGAGGTTGAGTTGAAATTACGTTCTGCCGAGCAAGTCGGCCGTGATTTCAAATTTAGATTGGAGCGCTCGAAATTAGTTATTCGGGCGCCTTTTTTTATCCTTCTTGAAAAAATCAGAGCGGCTTTTCGAAAATGACAAATAAAAACCTCTGCAGCGAAATCGAAGCAGAGGTCCTTGGGATTATTTTGGTTTGTTGAAGTAATTGTATTTGTTCGTAAAAAGTTTTACTAGAGTAATAACCCCTAGAAACTAAACTATTTTGGGAAAAATGAAGAAAAATTATCTTGTTATAGGGTTTTTATCTAGAGGTTTATGCTAATATAAAAGCGTGGCAAATGATTTGTCACTTCTCCTTGGGATTTGAGGTTGAGAAAGATGCATTCCGCCGAGCAATTCGGCTGTATCTTTCAATTGATTAAGGGCACTTGAATTTATTTATCAAGTGCTTTTTTTTTGCTTTCTGAATCGTCTAATGAACAAAACGGCTCGATCACAGTGGTTCGAGCCGATTCGAACAGCTTTAGAGGATCAATAAACTTCCTCTATGTACTTTCTTGTTTCCGGTCCGTTTGGCGGCAACGTCGGTTTATCAATCTTGGGGACTTGTCCATTTAAAGACTTAAGGAAGGCGACAATATCTTCAACCTGCTTCTCACTTAAATTGGTATCGAGTTGAATATCAGCCATTGTCCTGACGGCTTCCGGCAGCGTCTTAATCGCTCCGTCGTGAAAATACGGAGCCGTTTTTTCAATATTCAAGAGTATAGGAACTTTGAACATCATCTCATCCCATGGTTTGCCGGTGATGTCCATTTTCCCTTTAGAAGGATTGTTGGTCACGTAAGGCCGTACGGAACCTACCTTTTGGAAAGACGTGCCGCCTAAAAGGTTACCGTTGTGGCACATGATGCAGCCGGATCTTCTAAACAGCCTTAAACCGTCTATTTGCTGCTGAGTAAGCGCTGTTTTATCGCCTTTGACATAGCGTTCAAATGGAGAATTCGGTGTCGTTAACGTGCTTTCAAAGGCTGCTAAGGCGTCCGCAATTTCGCTAAAAGTCGGATTTTTGCTTCCGAAGGCTTTTTCAAAATAAGGCCTATAACCGGGAATGGATCGAATAACACCTTCAGCTAATTCGGGTGTCATTGCCATTTCGAGAGGATTAGTAATCGGGCCTGTAGCTTGTTCGGCCAAATTTTTGGCTCTTCCATCCCAAAACTGTGCAATTTGTTTACCTGCATTAAACACGGTTGGAGAGTTCATAGTCCCCTTTCTGCCGGCGTATCCGGTTGAAAGAGGTTGTGTGTCCGCGCCGTTAGTAGAAAGATCATGGCAGCTGTTGCAGGAAACCTTTCCGGATAACGACAATCTCGGATCAAACCAAAGCATTTTCCCAAGTTCGATTTTTGCTTCCTGTTGGGGCGTTTTAGGAATATTGACGGAATCAAGAAGGGCCGCTGAGGCTGAAAGAGCTGTGAAGGCGAAAAGGGAGCCGACAATTAATTTTGTTCTCATCAAATCTCTCCGAAGAGGAATATTGGATTGATGTTAGTCTCGGATAACTCTTCCGAGAAGCTCTTTCACTCAGATTAAGCTGAAAATTCTTTCCGCAGAGCTTTGTTAATGGTTTGTACTTAGAGAATGTCCTCAAATGCTTTGGTAGCTGCGGCAAATAACCGGAACTTAAAATCTAAAAGAGACTTGGAGGGTATTGCCTCTTGAGGAGGAAACAAATGAGGTTAGGGAAGATTTTCGTCTTGGCTGGAGTTTTTTTGGCTATGAGTAATATTGCAAGCGCAAAATTGCCGGGTTTTACGGACGGCGCAGAATTGATGCAGCCGAAAATTGAGAACGGTCAGATCGACTCGATATCGGGCATTATTTATTCACAGGTAAAAGGATTGAGAAGCAACCGGGCCCTTCGTATGACCGTGATGATTCCGCGTGACGGCAAAGCAAAACCGGCAATTGTTTACTTTCCCGGCGGCGGTTTTACTTCAGCAGATCATGAAAAATTTACCGAGATGAGAACGGCGTTGGCCAAAGCAGGATTTGTAGTTGCGGCAGCGGAGTACCGAACTGTACCGACAAAATACCCTGCGCTCGTCAACGATGCAAAAGCATCTGTACGCTTTCTTCGTGAACATGCACAAGAATATGGAATCGATCCCGCAAAGATCGGCGTGCTTGGCGACTCCGCCGGAGGATACCTAGCACAAATGTCCGGTGCAACCAACGGAGAGAAAAAGTTTGACAAAGGAGATTTTCTAAACCAATCCTCCGACGTTCAGGCAGTCGTATCTCTGTACGGCTTGTCGGACTTACGTAATATCGGAGAAGGATTCCCGGAAGAAATCCGAGCTGTTCATGATTCTCCTGCCGTGACCGAGGCGCTGTTGGTAAACGGTCCGGCATTTAATACTTTTCCCGGTGAAAGTATTACTAAAGATCCGAAGAAAATGCTTGAGGCCAGTCCGCTCGGACATGTTGACGGCAATGAGCCTCCCTTTTTACTGTTGCACGGAAGTGCAGATCCTTTGGTCAGTCCGGAGCAGAGCGCAAGCATGTACCGCGCTTTAAAAGCTAAGAATCAAGATGTGAAATACATCTTGCTAGAAGGAGCAAAGCACGGAGATATTGCTTGGTATCAGCCAAACATAATCAACACTGTGGTTAATTTCTTCAAAGATAAACTCGGTGATCCGGCCAAGCTCCCTGAAAATAAACCAGTGAGAGGCGGAAACCTTTAGCACTGAACAATGACTAACCAGGTGCAGTAGTGCACCTGGTTAGTCTGTCGGAATTACGGAACAACGAATTTGAAATTGTGGCACTGAGCACAGTAATTTTCCGGTTTCTCATGCTGCAAATGACACAAAATACAGTCGCCATTATGCGGAGCGGCATGTGGGTTTGCTCCCGGGAGATTACGCGTCTTTTCTGCTAGCGCTGCCTTTTGATGACATTGTGTGCATGTTTCTTCAGTTGGATACTGAGGATTTTTCAAGTCGGCGCCATGGCAGGATTGGCATTGAATACCTTTTGCTTGGTGCATATCGGCTCCCAGCTTATCTGCGCTGAAGGTGGGAAGCGAAAAACAAAGACAAGAAAGTAATAACAGCGCTTTAAAAATTCTCTGATTTTTCATTTTTTCTTTGTCTGAGGATTGTTGAAATTCAATCAGCGGCTGCTCTTGTTGCCGCTGATTGGAAAGATACAGCTAGCTCCAGTTTTGTTCTTGAGCGGCATTGCGACCGGCGATTCGTCCGTTGGCTAAACAGTCAAGGACAGCGCAAGAACCTAGCCTCACGGCACCGTGTACGCCTCCGGTGGATTCTCCGGCGGCATAAAGCCCGGGGATGGGTTTGTCGTTTGATACGTCGATGACCTGTCCTTTACTGTTAGTTTCCAAGCCGCCCATGCAGTGGTGCACCTTAGGAGAAAGGATCGAGCAGTACCAAGGTCCTGTTCCGATGGCCTGAGCTCCCTTGTAGATTTTTCTTCCCATTTCATCAGGCGAGCCGTCTGCTTGGTGTTTGTTGTAATCAGCGATTGTGGCTTGCAAGGCGTCCATCGGCACGTTGTACTGTTTTGCCAGATCTTCTAAAGTAGCGAACTTATGTACCACCTTTCTCTCGAGCTGCTTATCTAAAATTCCCGGACGGCTCTTTTGGATTGTCAGGTCAACAGCGGTTTGATCGGCTAACGCGATGCAGGTATGACCTTTATTGTTATTGGTAATAACAGCGTCGGCACGAATTTTACGGTTTGCTAATTCATTAACAAATCTCTTACCTGTTGCGCAGTCAATCCAAATACCCTGGGTCGCGGCTGCGCCCTGTGCGAAATACAAGGCCACTCCCATGCCTTTTTCTTCAGGTGAATTCCACGGACCGCACTGAATCCAGTCTGCCTGGATTAAGTTGCCGCCGATTCTGGATGCTTCTCTCCAAAGTTCAGAGGTAGCTCCGGGTTGATTGGTCGTGTCAAATTTTTCCGTTAGCTTCGGATCATGTTTCATTCGGTAGTTCACATCCGCACCGAAGCCGCCGTGACAAAGGATTACAGCTTTATTGGCTTTGATAAATTTAACTCTGCCTGATTCGGCATTCGGGAATCTGTAACCTTCTCTTACCTGCAGCCCTTTAACGCGCCCGTCTTCATCACGGATGATCCTTTCAACATACACTCGAAGTCTGACCGGGATGCCTAATTTTTTAGCGTAGGCAAGTTGTTTGTGGACAATTTCAGAACCGGAGCCATTAATCGTATAGACATGGCGGGGCACAGAATGACCGCCTTCTTGACCGACTTTATCGTTATATTGGACTCCGAGCTCTTTTACGGTCCATTCATATGTCGGCAGAGCTTCTTCTGTCATTGCTTTAATTTTCTCAGGATAGCCGTATCCAAGTCCTGCTGAGATCATGTCGCTCGCTAAAAGCTCAGGAGAGTCTTTGATGCCTAATTTAACTTGGGCAGGGTTCCCAGGAACAGCAAAAATGCCTCCGTTGATAACAGAATTTCCGCCGGGAGCTCTCATTTTTTCC
>USHK01000125.1 GCA_900554375.1 uncultured Sutterella sp. | reverse complement strand
AGTGCTGGGCTGTGGCAAGCAAGGGGCAGGACTGGAGAAGGATGCCTGTCACGGCAGCATAGGAGAAAGACACAATGCCCGCCGTGATTGATTCCAGCTCAGTGATGTAAAAACCGGTTACGCCGGCCTCTGTCAAACCTGTGATAATTGTTGACGCCTTTCAAACGTCGGCCATAAACAAAGGAGCAGAGGTCGGATCCCCATCATGGCCACGTCAGAGGTGCCACATTTGCTGCGGTGCCAACGACGATAAACAGGTCGAATAAGAACGCTCAACACTCTTTCTGTTGATAACGTAACGAACTCTGAGACGGTTGACGGCGTCGGGCGAACAGACAGCAAGTTCAGCTCGGTTAGTGAAAGTTTTTGCCAATGCGCTGACGCACTGGCAAGGGCTTTTGCAGCCCTGAAAAAGAAGTCAGGCAGGATTTGGCAACTTGACAGCAGACCAAACCGAGAGATGAGGCAACACGCCGCAGCGCCTTATTCCACGGGCGTTTTCACGCACGATGGATCGCCATTGGGCGGCCTTAATCGAACTATCGTTGGATGCATTGTCGTCGGATAAGAAGCTGGAGTTTGATTTAAGTCAAGGAGGCGCGTTCCCTGCTATTGACTCCTGAGGACATAAGAACACTTATCGAGTTGCACACGGCGGCAAATCCGACAAGAAACTCTGTCGATCCGGGCGTCGACCAACGGATCCGGTTTTCATGCTCAAATGCATCGTTGCACAGCGACTGTTCGGTAAAGCTGACAAGGATTTTGAGCAGGAGATGCTGCAGAACATCGTGCTTCAGGACTGGCTCGGCATCAACTACCCGAGCGACGTTCCGAGTCACAAGACGATCTGGAAATACAAGGAGATCTTCGCTCAGACGGAAGTGCTGGAAACGGTCTTTTCCGACTACGTCAACAAGCTTCAAGCGATCAACTCCAAGGTTGGCACCGAAGCTGTGATTGCGGACTCAAGCTTTGTGGAGGCCCCAAAACAACGCAATACGCGTCAAGAGAATGCCCTCATCAAGAAAGGCAAAGGGCACACGCTTTGGAACGATCATCCGAACAAGAAGCGCCACAAGGATATCGACGCCAGCTGGACCAAAAAACGTCAGGAAGTGCATTATGGCTACAAGGGACACTTTCTGGTGTGCGCCGTGAGCAAGCTCATTGTCAAAGTTTTTCCAAGCACGGCTAAAGTCCACGACGCTAACGCCAAGGTGTTGGAACAATACCTGCCGTGGGCAAAGCACTGCGGAAAGTCCGTGCTGTTTTTCGCAGATGCCGGCTACAAGGGCAAGGAGATTGAGGACAAGTTACTCAATGCTGGCTTGCCCCCTTTAATCTGCGAGAAAGGCAAGAAGGGAGCCCCTCTGACGGCCAAACAGAAAAAGAGCAACAAACAGATCTCGACGATACGCAGCCGTATTGAGCACGTCTTTGGCTTCATTGAGGAGTCGCTCGAAGGCAGTATTGTTCGTTCGATCGGGATGGTCCGCGCCAAGTTCAACATTACGCTGACTTCTTTGGTGTACAACATCTGCCGCCTCGGCCGGCTGGCGCGAAACACCACTTAATAGCGTTAAACAGCAGGCCTCAAAAACGCAAAAGCACTACATGCGGAAAGCCGCAGGAGTAGTGCTGCCATGGTCCATAGGAATTCTCAATTGAAAATGAAAAATCGATAGGCACCATCTATGCTAAGTCGATTTGGTAGCCCACACAAACCTTCGAGATGAATGAAATCAGCCTTGCTCGGCAAAAGGGCTATTTGTAGAACCCGCCTTATCTCAATTAAAGGTTTCCCAATCTGGTGAACTATAGCTGCTGGTCTTTGCGCTTGCGGGGGCGGCCCACCGGACGCTTGGGGCCTACGAAGGGGCCGATTGGTTTGGGCCACTTACACGGACGCCCCGGTTTTCTGGGCTTGTCGGTTTGAGCGACACGGCTCAGGGTGGACTTAAGTGTGTGCGCTGCGTCATCCTTACAAAGTCCCAGGGCAATCAACTCTGCCATGGGTTTCGGCATGCAGCCGACCCAGCCGCCGTCTTTGATGGCCGGATCCTTATCCTTGAATTTGCGCAGCCGGAAGGTGCGGGAGATATCGCGCATCAGTTCGCCAAAAGTCTGGTGCTCAAGCAGCCCTGCTTTCTTCGCTGCAAGGATCATGCGGTGTGTCAGTACCGTGGCGATGAAGTTGATGAATTCGCTGCCGATGACGGAGAAGTTGCCCTGCACATTTGTTTCGTCCAGACATTCCTCGTTCTTAAAGGCTTTAAACAAAAGCTCTATGTCCCAACGGGCATCGTAGATCTTGTACACCGTGGCAAGTGAAAGATCCTGATCGGATTCAAAGACGATGGAGCCAAATGCGTTTCTCTTCTTCCAGTAATTCTCTTTGTCAAAGGTCTCGCCGTGCATTACGCCACGCGACAGACTCTTTTCTTCAAGAGCAGCCCGCTCGACATCTCTGAAGGAGTACAGGAAATGCCCGTTGGCCAGCTTGACTTTTTTGGCATAAAGCGTGGCCGGAAAACCGGGCAGCACCTCCTCAAAATCCAGCATCCTATTGGTTTGCACGCGCTTGTCGCTTCGCTTAAGAGGCGTCAGGAAGTGAAGACAGGAGTGTGCCTTGAGGTCTTCTTCAATGGCGCTGGGCGGAAAGCCCTTGTCTGCCACGATGATTCCTTTTTCGATGTGATTCTGGGAAATAAACGAGTGATACGACACCGCATCAATGCAGTTGCCGGGAAAAACCTCCGAACAGATCGGTTCATTTTTCTCAAGGTCATAGGCGTAGAGCAGTGAAATGTCCTCACAGCCCTTTACCCGTGCTTTCCTGGAAAAAGCAGAGAAGTCGTTAACGGTGCTGGAATCCGTTTTAAGCATCCCGTCAATGATGAGATGGTGGGATTCCTGCACACGCCCTAGACGCCTGTCAAAGAAAGCATGGCGGTGTTCACTGTTCATGCCGATGAGCTTTAGAAGCCGGCAAACTGTGTTCTTGCTCAAGACGGTATCAGGGTAGTAAAGGCTGATCCAGTTAGCCTCGTATTCCGTATTGAGACGGGAACACCGCACGGCAGGAACCATAGCTTTGATCGAAGCAATGACAATGATCTGCTGGGCTACGGCAGAGGGGAAGGCCTGAAGCAAATCCTCATACAGATCCTTGCCTACAGAGTTTACGAAGGCTGACGGACCGAAACTCAGAAAGTCCGGCTCATTACGCAATGTCGAAATCACAGGGACGAAGGCCCCGTTGATGATATGACCAATGACGCGGCCGTTGATTGGCTGCGGGTTGCCGTGTGGCACGTACCGGACTCCTACCCGTTCGCGCACAGCATAACGAAGGTTTCCGTGACCTTCTCCGTAGTCAATCACCACAGTATTTTTGGGACGGGTCACCTTTCGAATAACTTCAGGGACGCCCATTTTTTACTCCGGAATAATATGGCACATAAAGGCACTTTATGAACCATATTATTGTACAATATTTCCGGCAAACAGACAACAAAAAAGAGAGGCCGAAGAAGGGTCTCTCCTGTTGAAATGCCCTGAGAATCGGGCGCAAACGGGCTTGTCTGGACGTTTACGGTTTTAGTCTCTGAAAAATCTGCCTGCTATAGTTCCGAGGATTGTGAAACTTCTAAACACAGGCCACATAAATAAGATTTTTCAGCGATACAATGGGCGAATACGCGTAAGAGCTATTGGCGCATTGCAAATAGCCACATCTTAGCCACTACCCTGAACAACGATTTTCTGAAAACCCAAGGCTGGAGTTGGCTCGGTCTAACACGAGTTGACGGGTATGGAGGCTAAAACTATGGAAACCGCCGTAAAACACCCCGTGAGGGGTGCCTACCAGATCGGTACGGGCGGTGGTGTGAGAGGTCGGTAGGTGAACTGATCACCTACCACCTACTCGATTAGATCTAGAGATTTGTCTCTAGGTGGAATTTATAGAGATAAATATGTCGAGCAGACGAGATGGATTGTTTGATTAAATAATGAGTTATGTCGCAGTGATTCGACAGAATTATCAGCAGTACTCGAAGACAGAGATTTCGTCCATTTCAATGAAAGGAGTTATTTTACATAGTGCTTCACGATCAATAAACTCAGTAGAATTCCAGGCAATTTTATCTAGGTAGTCTTGTTTGACCCACGATACATTCCAGAGTGGTTTAGTGTTCGTGTTTTCGACATGTTTACAAAGCGCCTCATTGAAGTCTTCTTGTGTGCCTGTGGCTAACAAGGCTCTTTGAAGCCAAATCTCTATGTATCCAATATTTACTTGCTTCTTAAATCTGTCTACAAGTTGCTGTGCTAGGTCAGACTTGTATTGCTGATCTGGGATTGCAGGTCTACTAAGTAGTTGCGAAATAATGGCAATAGGAAATTGTGCGTGCTTGCGATTTCGTATTGCTATTTCGCAGAGAATAGAGACTAGTTGTGGAAAGTGTTGCTCCACATGCTCTTTATTCTTCTCAAGTTGGAGCCTTTTCGAAAATTCGATGAGTATTCGACATAACTGCCCTGAGTTGGGGTGTTCGGATGTGAACATTAAGATGCTATACGCCTCTTTGAGTATTCCTAATGATCCTGAAGTTGGAAGTCTCAAAGAAGCGATCTTATCTTTCTTTAGTATATTTAATGATGATGAATCCGAGAACTCTGTTTTTCGTTCGTTTAGTGATAGCTTCAAATCAGACAGTACAGAGTGCAAGGTAGAAATAACCTTCTTCAGTTTCTCAGAGTCGTTGCTAAATATGGTGTAGTCATCACGATATCGAAGAATTTGCAAATCAGAATCTGTGCTCTCTTGAAGAGCCTCGGCAAGCATCATGTCTGCATAACCAAGTACTA
>USHK01000124.1 GCA_900554375.1 uncultured Sutterella sp. | reverse complement strand
ACGAGATTCATGAGCGTCTCGTGGGCTCGGAGATGTGTATAAGAGACAGGTTAAGTGAAATCGGGAGGCCGAGCCTCCTGATTTCGTTTTATTTGTGCTCTTGGCTCGCTGGCGCTGCAGCATCCTTTCCCAGCTCCGGAGACTGATCGGAGAACACAGGTTTCTTATCCTCGTCCTTCGAGCCGATTTTAGTCACCAAGATTTGGTCAATTCGATGACGTTCAACGTCGATGACTTCAAATCGATACCCGCCGTACTCAATGTGGTCCGTTAACTTCGGAATCTTCCGAAGCATATACATCATGAAGCCGGCTACGGTCTCATAAGTTTCATCTTCCGGCAGCTGACCGAAATCGAAAACGCGCTCAACATCGTCGATCGGCGTCGCACCGTCAATCAGCCAAGAACCGTCGGAACGCTGAACAATCTGAGCCTCGTCCGGAGTCAAGACGAATTCGCCCATGACGGTGCTCATAATATCGTTTAAGGTAATCACACCAACCGTCAAAGCATATTCGTTTAAGACCACTGCAAAGTCGGAGCGCTGGGTTTTAAAGAGATCAAGGACTTCGGATAAAGTCAGCGAATCAGGAACGGCAGGAAGAGAAGAAATGCAGTTTTGATCTTTGAGAGAAAAGGTCTTCCCTTCGATCACTCGGCGAAGAATATCTTTGGAATCCACATAACCGATTACATGATCTATATCTCGGTCGCACACGGGAAACTTATTATGCGGGCTGGAAGCAATCTTCTTAGCGATGCTTTCGTAGCTTTCATCCAGTGTGAAATACACAACATATTCACGCGCTGTCATTGCACTCGGAACCAAGCGGCTTTCCAAGTCCATCACGTTTTCAATCGCGGCTTGTTCACTCGGTGCAATCAAACCTGCGGCTGCGCCTGCGTCCACCGTCGCAACGATGTCCTCACTGGTGATCTTATTTTTGTTCTGAGTCGGAAGACCGAAAAGCTTCATGAGCGCATTGGAAATAACCGTCAGAAGCCAAACAAATGGTTTTAAAACTTTGATGAGTACCTGCATGGAACCGATCAGACGCACGGAAATTTTCTCCGGATTCGTCAGACCGATGCGTTTCGGCAAAAGGTCAGCAAAAATAATGAACAACATCGTGATTAGAAGGAATGAGCACAAAAACGATGTTGTTTCAAGATACTGAGCCGGAACGAACCACTTAAATAAACCGGCAAAGACATCGGTAAACGCGGACTCGCCCACGATACCGCCAAGGATGGCAACTGCGTTGATTCCGATCTGAATTACCGAGAAAAACGGGCCAGGCTTCTCCTGAAGATTAATGACCTCCTGAGCACGCTTATCACCGTTCTCGACCATTTGCGTCAACCTGACGCGGCGCGATCCTGCAAGCGAGATTTCAGAAATGGCGAAGTAGGCGGCCGCCACAATCAGAATAAAAATCAATAAAAGTTTGAGAGATAAATCCATGTTTGTCCTTTCCTTTCCCGTATAAGCCTACCAAAAGGAACATCCAAACATAAGAAGATTTGAGGATTCCTCTTACAAGTATGGGTTGATGTTCCCAAGCTGGTAATGTCTAATCTTATCTTTCAGCTCGTCAGCCTCTGCAATATAGTGAATTAATAGGGCCAGCGCATCACTTTGCAAGTCAAACGTTCTGCGCAGCCTTGCCGCTTTACGAATAACGACGAAACTGCGGGAAACATACCGGCCGTGGTCTAAGAATTCGTCCAGAGCCCCAAGCTCTTTGATTTCATCAAAAATATTTGCGGGCAAGCCGCTCATTTCCTGCAGTTCTTCGGGACTGAACGTGGTCTGCACTTCTGTAACAATCATCTGACTCATCGTTTATCTCCTACAGGTTTTCTCTCGGATTAAATTTAGAGGCCTCTTGTATCTTCCGATAAAGCTCCTTCACTTCGTCTGACGGAGCGGGCGGAACGACGATGGAGATCAGAAGGTACATATCTCCGGCAGGCCCCTTTTTATTCGGGAAACCTTTCCCGCTGATGCGAATCTTCTGCCCGGCCTTAGCGCCGGCCGGAACCTTGACGGAGATTTTCCCGCCTGAAAGCGTCGGGACGACAACCTCAGCCCCCAGTACGGCTTCAAAGTCAGCAAGCGGAACCGTTTGATAAACGTCTCTCCCCTCTACTTTGAAGCGGCCTTCTTCAATAATGTTGATAGTTATGTAGAGGTTTCCGTTCGGACCTCCGTTGTACCCCGCACCGCCTTTGCCGGAGACCCTCATCTTCTGTCCGTCGATTGTGCCCGCCGGAACTTTAATTTCCAGTGTCTTCGTGAGGTGGCGTACGCGTCCGTCAGGAGCTTCTTCCGGTTCACGGAGGGAAATGCTAACCGTGGTTCCGTTGAATGCCTGTTCCGGCGTGATTTGAACTTCTGCGTTCAAATCCTCTCCGGCCTGCGGACGAGCAGCTCTGGCTCCTCCCATATGAGAGAACAAATCTGCGAAATCAAAACCGCTGCCGCCGAAGTCAAAACCTTCAAAACCGTGAGAAGCACCGCCGCCGAAGCCGCCCCATCCGGGAGGGGGCTCAAAATTACTTCCATCACGCCGCTGACCGAGCTGATCATACGCGGCTCTCTTTTCAGGATCTGACAAGGTTTGATAGGCCTCGTTCACATCCTTAAATTTAGCTTCTGCATCCTTTTCTTTGGACACATCCGGGTGGTACTTATGCGCAAGCTTCCGGAAGGCTTTCTTGATGTCGGCCTCCGAAGCCGAACGTTCCACGCCTAAAATTTTGTAGTAATCCTTGTATTCCATAACAAGTCCCCTGTGTGATCGTTTCAGTTTGTACCTTTTAACGTGAATTAATCTCCCGACCGTCTAAAAATGGGCAATCTATTTGCGGATTCAGCTTTGCTAAAAGGAAGGCGTTCACAACTTTTCCTTCAAAGACGGTTGAAGCGGGTTTCAATGTGTTAAAAATTAATCATCTTTCCCAACCGGAGAATCTCAAATGAATCGAACCATCTTGGCAGCTGCGCTGACTGCCTCCGCTCTCTCACTTGCTACCCCTGCTTCTGCAGGCCCAGTACTGGACAAGGTTAAGACAAACGATGTTGTGGTATGCGGTGTAAACACCGCGGCTCCCGGTTTCTCTAATGCAGACAGCAAGGGTAATTGGACAGGCTTGGACGTCGATTACTGCCGCGCTTTAGCCGCCGCAGTTCTAGGAGATGCCAATAAAGTTAAATTCGTTCCCCTGAACTCCCCACAGCGTTTCTCTGCCCTTCAAGCCGGTGAAATTGACGTACTCGCAAGAAATACAACGTGGAATCTCACCCGAGACGCCTCTCTGGGCGCTGTCTTCGTCGGGACGAACTATTACGACGGTCAAGGCTTCCTGGTTCCTAAAAAATTAAACGTAAAATCTGCTAAGCAGCTTAACGGAGCCACCATCTGCGTCCAGTCTGGTACCAGCAGCGAACCTAGCGTAGCCGACTATTTCAAGTCTCACGGAATGAAATACAAGGCCGTTCTTTTTGATACTACGGAAGCAACTCAAGGTGCCTTCCTCTCCGGAAGATGCCAGGTATACACAACCGATATGAGTGATTTGGCTGGAGCGAGAACTAAGGCAGCCAATCCGGATGATTACGTCATTCTGCCCGAAGTGATTTCTAAAGAACCTCTCGGCCCCTCCGTGCGTCGCGGAGATAATGAATGGTTCCAAATCGCCCGGTGGGTTCTGAACGCTTTCATCGAAGCGGAAGAAAAAGGCATCACTCAGGCAAATGCGGACGAACTCCGCAAGACATCTACCGATCCTAATGTCAAACGTCTCCTCGGCTCTGGTGAAGATATGGGCAAACTGCTTGGGTTGGATAAAGATTGGTCTTACCGCATTGTTAAACAAGTCGGAAACTACGGAGAAAGTTTCGAAAGAAACCTAGGGCCTAAGACTCCGTTGGCGCTCCCCCGTGGAATCAATAACCAATGGACCAACGGCGGCATTCTTTATGCTCCGCCCGTCCGTTAATCAGTCATATTTTTGATTTATATTTATTGCGGCACGGAACACTCTGTTCCTGCCGCAATTCCGCAATACTCAAGACAGTTAGTACAAGATAATGAATCACCAGCACGGTGACGCCGCTTGGCGCAGAAGGGAAGCAAGCAGAAAACGCAAGGCTTTTATCTGGCAGTCTGCCATTCTGGTTGTTCTCACAATCATTTTCGGAAGCTTCCTCTTCAATATTTCCGCTAATCTTGCGGCTAGAAATATTCACTCAGGTTTCGCCTTCCTCCATGAACAGGCTGGTTTTGAAATAGGTGAATCTCTCATCTCCTTCAGTTCTACAGAAGCTTATTTCAAAGCCTTTCTTGTCGGGTTGCTCAATACCATCAAAGTATCCGTCGTCTCCATCATCACAGCTACGATGCTGGGTGTCATTATCGGTTTGATGCGCCTGTCTAAACATCCGCTCCTGAAATTTTTAGGTGCTGCTCACGTTGAGTTTTACCGTAATATTCCGCTCATCGTTCAGCTACTCCTTATTTATTTGATCATTACCGAACTGCTCCCAGATTCCATGGAAGCAGTAAAGTTCGGTTCGTGGGGACTTCTTTCTAAGGCCGGGCTTCAATTTGCCGTGCCTACGTCCAACGGGGCATCCTGCTTTTGGTCCTTCATCATTGTCTCTGTTGCTTTTCTTGCTACTCGACCTTTTCTTCTAAAAATCTACACAGGCCTGATTTCGACGGTTTTATCCCTTTCGACTGCTGTCGTCGTTGGCGGCATTGCGTGGCTATGTTTCGGTTTTTTTGATGGATGGTCAAAACCTGAACTTCAAGGCTTTGCAATTGAAGGAGGAGCTGTCTCTTATACACATCTCCGAGCCCACGAGACGCTCATGAATCTCGT
>USHK01000123.1 GCA_900554375.1 uncultured Sutterella sp. | reverse complement strand
TAGCTTAATGTCGAAGTTGCCTCGGCGGGTTTCTGCTTCAGCGGGATTGCCCAAAGGAGCACAGCTTGGTTTTTTGCACGTTCTCCAAAAGGAGTTTTAATGACATGGAACACAACCATATACTCCTTCAGGTCTCTCATCTCTCCACAGACATCACTTCGGGGCAACCCGCCCTTAGATCTGAAAAGACTCGTATAGACAGTCCTTCGGACTTGCCCTTATATCACCGTTATAAATGACGGTGTTTTACGGGCACTGCTGATAAAAGCCGCTTTCCAATTCGAGAAAGCGGCTTTTCTGATAATTGAGCAAGAAGAACTAGCCTCTCCAGCGAAGCATTCTCAATCCGTTGGCGACCACTATCAGACAAGTGCCAGTATCGGCAAAGACTGCCATCCACATCGTACCGATCCCCATAAGCGTCAAGATAAAGAAAATAAGTTTGATGGAAAGAGCAATCACGATGTTTTCAACAAGCAGCTTAAAAGTCTTCTTGGAGAGCTTGATGAACTCAGGAAGTTTGCGAAGGTCATCGTCCATCAGCGCGACGTCCGCTGTTTCAATTGCCGTATCGGTTCCGGCCGCGCCCATGGCAAATCCAATATCTGCTCGAGCCAGAGCAGGGGCATCATTAATGCCGTCACCGACCATGCCGATAACTTCACGCTTAGCAATGCTGTCAACAAGAGATTGTTTATCTTCCGGAAGCAGATTGCCTTTCGCTCTATCCACACCGACCTTTTCTGCAATCTGACGGGCGGCTTTTTCATTGTCGCCGGTAAGCATAATGGTCTTAACACCTAGACCCTTCAATTGTCCGATAACTTCTGGAGCGTTTTCCTTAATGCTGTCAGCGACACCGAAGTAAGCCAGTACTTTCTTCGCAGAAGCAAAAATCAGGGGCGTATAACCGTGATCTGCCAATTCCGAAACTTTGGCGCGAACTGCCGGGCTGTTCAAATAGTATTTATCCAAACCTTTGATGTTCCCAAGGTAGTACTCGGTTCCTTCAACTTCCCCGATCACACCTTGACCGGGGGCAGCATAAAATCCGTGCACTTCTTTTTGCGAAGCAAGTTTCTGCTGAGCAGAGTATTCAGAGACTGCTTTACTGACAGGATGATCATTTCGATCTGCCAGAGCAGCAGCCAGATGGAGGATTTCCTCATCCGGTAAACCTGTGCCGGCATTCTCGAAAGTAATGACAGTCGGTTTGCCTTTGGTTAAAGTCCCCGTCTTATCAAAAGCAAGGCTTTGAAGACTTCTGCCTTTTTCAAGATAGACTCCGCCTTTAATCAAAATACCGCGGCGTGCAGCCGTAGCCAAGCCGGAAACGATGGTCACCGGAGTGGAAATCACAAGGGCGCACGGGCACGCAATCACCAGAATCGTCAGACCCTTATAAATCCAATCCAGCCATTCTCCTCCCATAAATAAAGGAGGAATGAGAGCCGTCAAGATCGCGATGACAAAAACTGCCGGTGTATAAACCTTGGCAAAGCTGTCTACAAAGCGCTGCGTAGGTGCTCTAGAGCTTTGAGCGGACTCAATGGCAGAAATGATTCGCGCGGGCATCGAATTATCAACATCGGATTCAGCGCGGTAAGTAATCGTGCCGTTTTTATTAATTGTTCCTGCAAAAACTTTATCTCCCGGTCTTTTCTCGACCGGCATTGACTCTCCGGTAATCGGAGACTGATCGACCGATGTCTGCCCGAAAAGAACAACACCATCCACCGGGAGGCGCTCACCTGGTACGACACGAACGACATCGTCGATTCGGATTTCTTTTGCCGGAACTTCAACAAAACTTCCTTCTTTTTCTACTCGGGCTGTTTGCGGAGCAAGTGAAAGCAGACTGCGAATCGCTCCGCGGGCACGATCCAGCGAAAGCTGCTCTATCGCTTCAGACAGTTCGAAGAGGACCATTACCATCGCTGCTTCCGGCCATGATCCGATCAGGACAGCTCCTGTCACAGCCACGGCCATCAAGGCATTCATATTGAAATTCAAGTTTCGAACCGCAATGAAACCTTTCTTGTAGGTTCCTAGGCCCACTAACGCTATTGCAGCAACTGCAAGGACAATGGAAAGCCACTCCGGTAAATTAAGGTACTCGCAAGCTTCCGATCCCAGTGCGATCACAATCCCCAGGATGTATTTCCACCAAGCGATCTTTGTCGGTTTAAATTCCTCGAGTTTGGGCCTTTCATTTTCCTTGAGAACTTCCGGGGTGTAATCAAGCGATTTAATCGCGGCGACAATCTCGGGAAGCATACCCTTCGGATAGGAAACCGTAAGAATGCGGTTCATTAAATTGAACTGCAGCCCGCTGACGCCTTTCATTGCATTGAGTTTCTTTCGGATGAGACCCTCTTCAGTCGGGCAGTCCATCTGCTCAATCCGAATCTGTGTGGTCTCTTTCCCTTCGTTGGTACGCATCTTTAGCTTAAGATTATTAGCTTCGAATGCTTGTTTAATTGCGGGCAAAGCTTCAGGGGTATGAATAATCTTTAATCCGTCGGGATTTAAACCGACGTCTTTGACCCCGGCAATTGCGCCTAGAGTAGAAAAAAGCAGCCGATACTGAGACGGATGTACCCCCGAGACGTCCCAGTCGGTGTCCATGCTGTTTTCAACATGTTCATGATCGTGACCGCAGCAGCAGTGATCGTGACCGTGGTGATGACCTTCTTCATGGGCGTGATCATGTTCACAGCAGTGGTCATGATCTTCTTCGCCGTGTTCATGACAGCATTCTTCATGTTTGCCCTCATGGTCATGCCCGCAACAGCAGTGATGTTCATCTTCATGACCTTCATGTTGGCATCCACAACGTTCTTTGTCGTGGTGATCTCCGCAGCCGCAAGATTGTCTTGAATGTTCGGCCTCAGGATGATGACAGCAGCATCCATGGACATGTTCTTGAGAATCGGACGGTCCGCTCTCTTGAGTAACAACTGATTTGCCTTCGTCCGAAGGGGATAAGGTTGTGTTGTCAGACTTTGTTAACGACATGATTTTTCATACTCGTTTTGTTAATATAGCGACATTAAAAACCCTGAACTAACTTCAGGGTCAAGTGATTTTTTATTGGTGTTTATGCGGATAAGTGATTTAGCGAAAAAAGCAGGTTGTACCGTGGAGTCCATTCGTTTTTACGAAAATCACGATCTCATTCCTCGTCCTCCTAGGACAGAATCCAATTATCGTATTTACGGTCCTGCACATTTGACGCGGCTGCTTTTCATCCGACATTGCCGTTCTTTGGACCTCTCCTTGAATGAAATAAAGACACTTGCCGATGTTGTGGAGAGCACTGAAAAAGACGAACTTTTACGGGCGCACCACATCGTTGAAGAGCACCTGAAAGCGATTGATCAAAAAATTCAGGATCTTTACAACTTACGCGACCAGCTTAACCGCCTCCACAGCCGCTGCCATGGCGAAGATCACGATCACGGACGCTGCGGGTTAATTGAAGAACTGACAAAAAAATAAAAATTTCAACAAAATGATAGAACAATACAAAGAAGGTCAATTTCGCATAGATTTTGAAAATAACGGAAGGGCCAACCGGAAACGGAGGATTTTTCTCGATACGGAAACAACGGGGATGAGCCGCGCTTCCGATCGAATTGTTGAGGTCTGCGCGATTGAAGTGGATGAAGCATTCAATGAAATTGATAGTTTTCATGCATTTATTAACCCTCAGAGGAAAGTCCCTTGGTTCGTTACAAGAATTCATGGCTTAAATAACGAGTTCCTAGATGACAAACCGGTTTTCGGGGAGATCGGCAGAGACTTGCTTCTTTTCCTAGAGGGCAGTGAGCTGTGGGCTCACAACATGTCATTTGATGCCGGGATGTTAAATGCGGAATTTGCGCGCAACCGTTTGCCTACATTAGAAAAAGTAGATTGCCGCTTGAACTGCACGCTGCAACTGGCTAGAAGCACGTTTCCGGGACAGAAAAACTCTTTGGACGCCTTGTTAGACAGGTTTTCTATTGACCGCACCGACAGAAAGCTGCACGGAGCTATGATAGATACTCGTTTATTGGTAAAGGTATACCAAAATTTAGTAAGCTACAGAACCAAAAACTAGCTTGTTTTACAAATTAAATTAGCATTTGTTCGAATAATTGTCTAATATGTAGATAGCCTGAAATAAAACCAGGACGCTACATTATGAAAGAATCTCCTGCCACAGAAACAAAAAAACAGGGTTGGGGTGGAAAACGAGCCGGATCCGGGCGTAAGCCTGGTCCGTACGCTGGCACATCGAAAGTGACCACAATCGTTTTAACCGCAGCCTTGATAGAAAAATTGCACAAACTCGGAGGTTCTTCCTGGGTTAGAGAACAGATCATTAAGAGCAACGATGATCTGCTTCCCGTAGAAAAACCCGAATCTATTGCGTCTCTAACATCCATCGGTTCTTATTTCAATTCGACAGATCATGATTCGCTTTCCTCGTGTCTTGTTAAAAATCCGGAAGAGACGGTCTTTTGCATTGCTGAGGACGATACAATGAAGGATTCCGGCATAGACGGCGGAGATTTGTTAATCGTTGATCGCTCAGCAGATCCTCAGAACGGTTCCTTGGTTGTCGTGCATACTGCGGACGGATATTCCATCAGAAAGTTTTTACCCGCTTCTGAAGTGCCGCAGGGTGAGCCAAATCTATTCGTGAGCCCTGACAGCAATTGGCGGTTGCTTGGAGTCATCGTCTATGTGGTGAAGAATATCCAGGGCGCAGTCGACGCACTTGCTGTAAAAAATGAAGCGGCTGCCGTCTGATAACTTATTTGAGTCATGGAATTAGAAGAAGACACGCCTATTGTTTTGCCTCCGACCTATACGAGGCCTGTCTCTTATACACATCTCCGAGCCCACGAGACGCT
>USHK01000122.1 GCA_900554375.1 uncultured Sutterella sp. | reverse complement strand
CGTCGGCAGCGTCAGATGTGTATAAGAGACAGGACTAATGCTATCGTCCGCGCTGACGAATGGCTTGCTAAAGCCACTCCGGAAGAAGTTGCCAAGGTTGTACCGGCTTCTTACTTAATGGGTAATCGTGATATCTATCTTGCCGGTTTTGAAGGCAACCGTGATGCGCTCTCTCCGGACGGGCGTTTCCCGGACGGCTGCGCCAAGATCTCTCTGGGCGCACTGCAGACTGTCAACGACAAGATTGATCCTGCCAAGATTGATCTAACCAAGGTTTATACCAATAAATTTGTTGAGGAAGCCTTAAAGAAATATCCGACTAAATAAATAAAATAGAGGCGGAGCCTAGGCGCTCCGCCCAAGAGAAAACCGAATAACAGCGAACAGCAACACTTAAAATGAATCAGCCAGCAGTGGAATTTGACGATGTGACGTGCAGTTTTGTCAGCGATGACAATAAACACTACACAGCCGTTAGAGATGTGAATTTAACTATCGGAGACGGGGAGTTTGTCAGCGTCGTCGGTCCGACCGGATGCGGTAAATCGACCGTGCTTAATATGGCCGCGGGACTTTTAACGCCGTCAAAAGGAACCGTCAAGGTTTTCGGAGAAGAGCTTGTAGGTTTAAATAAGAGAGCGGGCTATATGTTTCAGGCCGAAGCCTTGATGCCTTGGAGGACGGCCATTGATAATGTTTCTGCAGGCCTGCAGTTTAAAGGTGTACCGGAAAAAGAGCGTCATGAACAGGCTCGTCACTGGCTGTCTCGTGTGGGCTTAAGCGGCTTTGAAGACCGCTATCCGCATGAGCTTTCCGGGGGTATGAGAAAACGTGTCGCTTTGGCCCAGACTCTTATCATGGACCCGGACATTATTCTCATGGATGAACCGTTTTCTGCCCTGGACATTCAGACGCGTCAGCTGATGGAGAACGAAGTGCTGGCTCTGTGGTCGCAGAAGAAAAAAGCCGTGCTCTTCATTACGCACGACTTAGACGAAGCCATTTCTATTTCAGACCGCGTGGTGGTTTTCTCCGCCGGTCCGGGATCTCATCCGATCGGCGAGTTCTACATCGATATAGCACGTCCGCGTGACGTGGCCGAAGTTCGTGTCACACCGCGCTTCATTGAACTGCACAACGCCATTTGGGCCGACCTACGCGAAGAAGTGCTCAAGGGCTATGAGAATCAGAGAAACAGGGTGAAATAAAAATGAAAAAAGGAAGCACACCTATTCTTCAGTCAAAAACCAAGTTAGTCACCTGCCAGCTGCTTCTGCTGGTCGCGATTTTCCTCTTCTGGTGGCTGATGACCAGGCCCGGTCTTATTCCTCCGTTCATGTTCCAGGACGAGAATCAGGCGGCCTTCTTCTTCGGTGAACCGGTTCAAATCGGAAAAGTCATTTGGGACTGGTTTGTTGTTAACTTAGAAATCTATCCCAACCTTGCCGTCACTCTGACAGAAACGGTTCTTGCCTTCATTTTCGGTACGGCAGCCGGCCTTCTCGTGGGTCTTTGGCTCGCGCTTGCTCCGACTGCTGCAGCGATTGCAGATCCTTATATCAAGGGTTTGAACTCCATGCCTCGTGTGATCTTGGCGCCGATTTTCGGTGTTTGGTTCGGTCTCGGCATCGGTTCTAAAGTTGCTCTCGGTATCACACTGGTCTTTTTTATCGTGTTCTTCAACGTCTATCAAGGCGTTCGAGAGGTCAGCCCGAATGTACTGGCGAGCGCACGTATGCTTGGCGCCAATAAAACTCAGCTGCTTCGATTTGTTTATCTTCCGAGCGCGATGAGCTGGGTGTTTTCTTCACTGCACTCCTCCGTTGGTATGGCGTTTGTCGGTGCGGTCGTTGGCGAATATTTAGGCTCCGCCAGTGGTGTTGGTTACCTGATTTTGCAGGCTGAAAGCACCTTCGATATCAACACGGTGATGGCCGGCATCCTGGTCCTGACCGCGTTTGCGCTGGTTCTTGACTGGATGGTCTCACTGGCTGAACACCATTTCATGAAGTGGCAGCCGAAGGGCGGCAAGAGTGAAAAACTCTAATCTCGGAACTCTCTAAAGACGGGCGATGCGGCGCCCATTTTTATAGGTTTTGTTAGAAGGAAACTATTTGAAACATCTTGTTCAAGAATGTGTCCTTAGAGCAACATGCAGAGAAAGATGCTGCAGATAACGTAGAAAGTTTATGTTACCCATCATCCGTATTCATTAGTGGAAACCACGACAATAAATGAATGAATTTTCTCTGCTTAGCCAAAACTAAAATTCTATAAATTCCTTATTTGTTTGATTTTTAGTTAAAAATGTAAGTTTTTACATAAATAAACAAAGTGATACAGAAGTCAATAGCCATAAATAAGTGATTTTTGATTAACTGCGTGGTTAATAGAATTGCCGAATCATTCAAAGGTAAGCGTCAAGACCAATTAGTGATGCTTGCTTTCTTAATTTGAGGAGGAGAAGAATGATTCGTAAGGCTGTTTTAGGAGCTGTTCTTGCCGCAGCATGCGGTGCTGCTTTTGCCGCGTTGCCGAACGTTGCAGTTTATGCGACAGGAGGGACAATTGCCGGACAATCCGCTGCGTCTGATAAAACTAATTATTCTGCAGCAAAGGTTGGAGTAGACAAATTAGTTCAGGCAGTTCCTGAACTTGCAAACATCGCTAACGTTTCCAGCGATCAAATTGCCCAGATCGGCTCTCAGGATATGAGTGACGCGGTTTGGCTCACACTTGCTAAAAAGATCAATGCCGAATGCGGCAAGAAAGACGGTTTTGTCATCACGCACGGCACCGACACAATGGAAGAAACTGCTTACTTCCTTAATCTCACTGCAAAGTGCGATAAGCCGATCGTGTTAGTCGGAGCTATGCGTCCATCAAACGCGCTTTCTGCTGACGGTCCTGCCAATCTTTATAACGCTGTGGCTGTTGCCGGAGATCCTTCCGCCGCCGGTAAAGGCGTGATGGTTGTGATGAATGACCGTGTTCTTGGTGCGCGTGACGTCACTAAGACCAATACCACCGGGGTTGAGACTTTCCAGAGCCCGAACGCCGGACAGCTGGCAACGATTCACAACGGCAAAGTTTTGTGGGATGCCGCTCCTGTGACGAAACACACTACTCAGACACCGTTCAAAGTTGATGGTCTGGATAAACTGCCGAAGGTCGGCGTGGTTTACCAGCACGCCGGTGTTGAGGGTATACAAGCTCAGGCATTGGTTGATGCCAAATACGACGGTATCGTTACGGCAGGCGTTGGGAACGGTAACTTACACAAGTCGACTTTCCCGATTATTGAAAAAGCTGCTAAAAACGGTATCGCGATTGTCCGTTCTTCCCGAGTTCCTACCGGCTCGACTACTAAGGATGCGGAAGTTGACGACGCTAAGTACGGTTTCGTTTCTTCCGGCTCTCTGAATCCTCAGAAGGCTCGTGTTCTTCTGATGCTGGCATTAACTCAGACCAAAGATCCGAAAGAAATCCAAAAGATTTTTGATCAGTACTAATTGATTAAGAAGGCATATGCCTTCTCAAAGAACGAAAAACCCGGGCATTGCTCGGGTTTTTCGTTTCTGAGAGTTAAGAGAGTTATTCGTCAACTTCGACGTCCACCGGTTTCATGGCCGGCGTACTTTCTAAGTGCCGACTGACGAGACGGATGGTTTCGATCGTTCGAATTGCGTTAATGATTTTTTGCAGATGTTTAGTGTCGCTCACCAATATTGTCAGTTCTACTTTATCGACGCCGTTGAGCGGAGTCATTGAAAAGCCCGTCACGCTTGAGTGCTGTTGGGCGATCATGCTGGTCAATCGCTCAAGCGTCGTATGAGTATTAGTCAATTCAATGTCTAACTTAACCGGATAGCCCCCTTTATATTGGCTGTTCCATTGAAGGTCGCGCCAATTTTCCGGGTCGGTCCTCATCCCACGTTGAACATGACTGCAGTCCTTGCGGTGAACATGAAGAGTATTCGTACCGGCGATGTAATGCCCGATGATGACATCATCCATTGCCGGGGTGCAGCAGGGTGCAAGCTTGCAGGTTTGACCTTTGAGTGCCAAGACCGGTTCTTCGGCCTGCTGGGCGGCAGTCGCGGTTTCACGTCCCTTTAATGTGTAGGGAGCGGTCAATTGATGAAGAAGCAGGAGGGAGTCCTTCTGCCCTGAGCCGATTGCATCAAGCAAAGCATTCTTATCAGCGAAACCATTCGCCTTGCAGACGCGTGTCCAATCATCATCGGAGACTTTTGAATAGGGTAAGTGATGAGACTTGGAGGAGCGCTCAAGGAGTTTAGATCCAAGTTCGATTTTGCCTTCTTCAGAAAGAGAGCGCATATATTGACGGATTTCAGCTCTTGCTTTACCGGTTCGAACACTGGAGAGCCAAGAAGGGTTAGGCGTGGGTTTATCGCCCTTGATGATGTTAATCATTTCGCCGTTCTTGAGTTCACGAGTGAGAGGTGCCGTTTCACCGTTAATTTCACAGCCGATCGTACAATTACCAAGGTCAGTATGGATCTGATAGGCGAAATCAACTGCGGTTGACCCCTTCGGCAGCTGAATAATTCTGCCTCGCGGAGAAAAGACGTAAACTCGGTCGGGGAAAATATCGACTTTGATATTTTCCATGAATTCCAAAGAAGTTCCGCTTTGCTTTTGGATTTCCAATAATCCATTGAGCCAATCCATCGTGTTCCGCTGGAGCTGGTCCGAGGTATTGCGGTCACGATAGAGCCAATGCGCCGTAATGCCGTCTTCGCAGATGTGATGCATTTCTTCCGTGCGAATCTGGAATTCGACCATGAGGCCGCCCGGTCCGATGACAGTGGTATGCAGGCTCTGGTAACCGTTAGCCTTCGGGATCGCAACGAAATCTTTGAAGCGGCCCGGAACCTGTCTCTTATACACATCTCCGAGCCCACGAGACG
>USHK01000121.1 GCA_900554375.1 uncultured Sutterella sp. | reverse complement strand
GGCAGCAAGGCCCAATTAATTCGCCGACGGTTCTCAATGCGGAAAAACAAATCGCTCAGTTCTGGGACGGAAGAGCCGCAAATTTAGAAGAGCAAGCCGGAGGCCCGATCGCCAATCCTAAAGAGATGGCTTCTACACATGAATTAGCTGTCCAGGTGATCGACTCTATTCCGGGATACAAGCCTTACTTTAAAAAAGCCTTCGGAACCGACAAGGTTACCATCAAAGAAATAACGGATGCTTTGGCTGCCTTTGAAAAAACATTAACTACTCCGAACTCTCCTTTTGACCGTTATCTACAAGGAGATAAAGCGGCTTTGACTCCGCAGCAGGTTAAAGGTTTTGAACTTTTCAAGACATCCGGCTGTACGATTTGCCACAATGGACCTTTGCTTGGAGGTTCTTCTTATCAGAAACTTGGTGTAGTCAAGCCTTATCAAACAACTAACACTGCTCAGGGTCGAATTGAGATTACTAAGAAAGATCAAGATCGCATGACCTTTAAGGTACCTCAATTGAGAAATATTGAGCTCACTTACCCATACTTCCATGACGGAGAGGCGAAAACTCTTGAAGATGCTGTTCGTGTAATGGGTGAAGTTCAGTTGGGCAAGACTTATACGCCAGAACAGCTGGCTGATATTGTCGCGTGGATGAAGTCGTTGACAGGAGACCAGCCGAAGATTGTTCTTCCTATTCTTCCGCCGAACGGTAAAAATACACCTCAGTTTGATCCCTGGAAAAAAGACTAATTTCCAATGACTGAGTAAGACGCAAAACCCAATTAAAAGTTGGGTTTTGCCTTCTTTGAAGTTCAAAAATAATCAAATTCAAACATGGCAGCACCGGCTCAGAATGTTCTCAAAAAGTAAAAGGATAGTTTTCGCGAACGGATATTTCGTGAAAAAATCTTAATTAGATTCCTAATTTTGTGATTGTGAGGAGAGGCTGAGATTGTGCTAGAGCTTCAAATTAAAGACCTTTGCGTAGGTTACAACGGTAAAGAAATACTTCACAATATCTCCTTAGATATTGAGAACGGATCGTTTATAGGGATCGTCGGCCCGAGCGGTGCCGGCAAAAGTACGCTTTTAAAACAAATCAACAGACTGGATCCTGGGAAAACCAGCGGTTCGATTCTTTGGCGTGGGAAAGATGTAGACGATTACGATGTTCATGAGTTAAGACGAAATTTGGCTTATGTGTTCCAAAAGGCTGTTATGTTCAATGGGACAACCGAAGAGAACATCAAACTTTCTCTTAAATACGGTCATGAATTTAAACTGGATGAAATCGAGGCTCTCTATCAGACGGTTTTAGAGGAAGCAAGTATCTCTCAAGACATCTTGGATACTCCTGCTCAGGACTTATCCGGAGGACAGCAGCAGCGTGTAGGAATTGCTCGTGTACTGCTGATGGGATCTCCTGTTTTGCTGTTAGACGAACCGACAGCATCTTTGGACGTAGAGACCAGCAATAAGTTCTGCCAGACGCTAAAGAAGCTAAAAGGAGGGCCGGCGGCTAAGGACGGTAAAAAACGAACCTTCTTAATGATTACGCATCGGCTGGAGGAGGCTAAATTTTTAGCAGATAAGATTTTGATGATTGAAGCCGGGCACATTGTGGAATACACAGACTGCGAAACTTTTTTTACACATCCTCAAACGCAGCGAGCTGCTGAGTTCCTTAAAGCTCAGGCTTTGTAAAATACCGGTAGCTGTAACGGGACCTGTCTTCTTTGGCAGGTCTTTTGTTTCTGGCATTATTTCGACAAAGAAATGGGCTGGCAGGAGAACGTCACCAAATGTCGTAACTTAATCCAAAATAACAGTGTACGGTCAATTTATCTCAAAGGAAAACAACAATGAGACTTCTTCATACCTCTGACTGGCATCTTGGAAAAAGATTATTTGATAAAGAACGTTATGACGTTTTTGAGAAATTTTTGGCATGGCTCCTGAATACGATTCATACGCAACGTGTGGACACCTTAATTGTTGCCGGTGATATTTTTGATACTGCAGTTCCAACTAATAAAAGCCTGAGGCTCTATTACGACTTTTTATCTCAGTTGACGAGCAGCGAATGTCGTCATGTCATCATCGTGTCTGGAAACCACGACTCTCCGACATTGCTTGAGGCTCCGAAAGAAATCTTGGCAAGCCTCGGAGTGCATGTAATAGGCTCAGCTGAGAATCCTGAGAATGAAGTTATCGAGTTAAAGGATGTTTCCGGAAATCTGGAAGGCGTTGTTTGTGCGGTTCCTTTCCTCAGAGAAAGAGATATTCTGCGTTTAAAGGACGATTCTTTGCTTTCTCGCAGCGAGGAAATCAAGCTCGCAGTTGAGAAGCACTATAACAGCGTTGTTAAAACTGCCATTGATAGGATGGGAGCCAGAAGAGTTCCTCTCGTTGCTACGGGTCATCTTTTCACGCTCGGATCTCCTAAAGGCGAAGACATTAATGAGCTCTATATCGGATCAACGGGCGCCGTGCCAGTGGATATCTTTTCGCCTGAAATAGATTATTTGGCTCTTGGACATATCCATCGCGCTTACTGCATAGCGGGGGATAAAACTCGCAATTATTGCGGCGCTCCTATTCCCTTTACCTTTGAAGAGGCAAACCTTGCCAAGTTTGTTCGATTGGTAGATTTTGAAGCCGAAGGAATCAACGTGACGGATATTCAAGTACCTCAATTCGATCGGTTGGTGAGTGTGCATGGAACTCAACACGAGATTTCTGCCAAATTAAAAGAACTGATTGAGCAGGATGAAGAAATCTTAGTTGAAGTGATTCACACTGGGGCAATTGATGTAATTAATCTGACCGGAGAGGTCGCGGAACAGACCTCAGGGACCAAGATAGAAGTTTTGAGAGTCTTCGACGAAACCAAAAAAGCTAATTGTTTGGCTAATGATGTTGACGAGATGGAGATCGGTGAACTTACTTGGGAGAATGTCTTCGAGAAGAAACTGAAAAATGAGACGTTGGACGGAGAAGTGTCTGAAGAAGAACTTTGGAATGCATACAGAAATGCTTATTTCCAAATTTCTGAGCTTGCGGATGTGAATGCCCAGTAACTGACCTAGAGAATAAAAATGCAAATACTCAAACTCTCGTTTGAAAATATTAATTCCCTGAAAGGAGCCTGGACAATTGATTTTCAGGCACCTGACTTCCGATCTGGCATTTTTGCAATTGTTGGTCCGACCGGCAGCGGGAAAACCACGATTTTGGATGCGATTTGTTTGGCTCTTTACGGTCATACGCCTCGAATCGGCTCTATTACTCAGAATTCAAATGAGGTCATGAACAGAGAATGCGACAGCTGTCGGAGCAGTTTGGAATTCCAAACTTTAAGCGGGCGTTATCGGGCAACCTGGAGTCAAAAGAAACAGAAGAACTTCGATAAAAGCGGCAAATACGGCCAAGTCGTATCCACAATGGAAAAGTACGAAGACGGTTGCTGGATTCCGATTACGGAAGGGAGTAAGGTAACGAGTAAGAAGCAGGAAGTTCAGAAAATCATCGGATTAAGTTTCGATCAATTTAAGCGATCTGTCATGCTCTCTCAGGGGGAGTTTGCCGCTTTCCTGAAATCGAAGCCAAATGAGAAAGCTCAAACACTTGAACAGATCACCGGGACTCAGATTTATTCGCTTCTTTCCTCAAAAGTTTATGAACTTGCTGAACAGCAAAAACAGCTTTTTGCAGATAAGCAGAGAGAAGTTGAACTCATCCAGATCCTTGACGATACGGCCGTTCTTAATAAATGTGAGCAATTAAAAGGATTAACTGAAAAGGCCGAAGTTCTTGAGTCTCAAATCAATAAGATTGAAAAAGAATCGCATTGGGTCAGAGAAAGCGACGAACTCAGGACACAGTATCTGAAAGTCAAAGCAGAGCTTGAGCGTTTGAAGGAAAGTCAGGAGGAGTTCCTTCAGAAGGAGAGGATCGCTCGGAGAGCTGAAAGTGCGCTTAGCATCCTTTCAACATTTAACACGTTAAGCGAGAAACAAAGGGTTCTTGGAGAAGCGCGTAGAGAGAAATCTGCTTCAGAGAACGATTTAATAGATTCGAAAAATTTTCTCGAAGCGGCGGAAGCTAAATTTAAAAAGGCTGAGGAAGCCCTGAACAAAGAAAACCTTCAAAAACCAGAAAAATTTGCTTTGTTCTCGAAAACCGAGGCCTTGGACGCAGAAATATCTCCTCTTTTGGAATCAAGCCGACTTGCTCAAGAAGAAAAAAATAAATTAGAACGAGACCTTGCTGATAATAAAAACCGTCTCTGCACTCTCAAAAAAGATATACAGGCATTAGAGATAAACTTAGAAAAACGGAGCAGGGCTAAAAATGAAGACCGTGAGGGAGAGTTCCTTTATCAACGGAAGGACGAACTGAGGGACGATAAAAATACCGCAGAAACTGTTTCGGCAGCTTTAGAAGAGGCTGAAAAAAAAGAGATTAAAGAAGCAGAAAGCGTCGATGAGCTAGAAAAAAACGCGGCAATTCTAAAAATCAGGAAAGAAAAAATTGCCTCCGGAATCCAGGCGCAAGAAGTAACACTGAAAGAGGCGAAAATTCGTCTTAATGAAATCCTCGACGGAAAGACATCTGATGAACTGAGGCAGGAGGAATTGAGTTTTTCAGAGCAAATCCCGGCGCTCGAAGCGGTCAAATCCTCGCTCAAAGTTGTCAGAAACCAAAAAGAAGAAATAGGCAGTTTGGAAACCCGGATAAAAGAAGTTTCGGTCGAACTGACAAGATGTAGCAGCCAAAAAGAAGGGTATGAAAAACAAATTCGTTCGTCAACCTTGAGGCAGAAGGAACTCGAGGCTTTGGTTCAAATTAATGAAATGACCAAAGTTCGGGCTGGGTTGAGGAGAGGCTGTCTCTTATACACCTCTCCGAGCCCACGAGACGCTCATGAATCTCG
>USHK01000120.1 GCA_900554375.1 uncultured Sutterella sp. | reverse complement strand
GCGTCAGATGTGTATAAGAGACAGCTTCTAAACGCCCTTCGGGGCGTTTTCTTTTTCGTCTAATTCAGTCCCACGTAACAAACAAGGAGCTGAACTCTTTGATAATATGAACATAAGTAGTTTTAGAAGCAGCAACAGAAAAATGACGATTGATAATCCTGAAGACTTCTGCTCCTTCAAGGGCAAAGACATCGACTTTGAAGACGAGAAATATGATCCGTTTCCTGTTTATCGCTTCAAATCCGTCGCAATGAATATGCTCAAACACTGCATCGTCCCGAGCAGATTAGATAGTTTGGTTGCTAATCTGGAGTACATCGGCAGCCGAAAAATGGCTAACGTGGAGGACTTAGAACTCGCTGAATCAACATTGTCTTTCTTCACCAATGAATTTCCAAAATACTGGCTTAAAAAAGGTTCAGAAGCTCTTTTGACCAGCGTACCGGAAATCTTAATTTCGATGCAGGATCCTAAGCCCGTAGGGGGAGAATCTCCTCTTAGTATTCCTTTTCTAACCGAGTCTATCCGTGGTGATGAAGGAAAAGTAGCGATCCTTGTCGCGCCTCAATGCTTTGAAAAAAATCCGGATTTCCCTAATAAACAGATGCTTAATTGATAGCCTCTGTTTAGAGACGACCTTTCAGAATCGCCTGCTTTTTGGCAGGCTTTTATTCAGATTTTTAATCACCCCTCTCGTATTAATTGCGTGGATGTTCCCGGCGCCACTCGCGAGGATTTTGCGGATTGGGATCCGCCCATAAACCGATACGCTTTGATCGTGCGCTATCTTCCGCGTCTAAATAAAGATTTTTGTCTCCGGGCTGAAGGTCCCTCAAATAATTTCTATAGACCCAAGCATTTCCGCTTCTCACTTGATCCAGATTAAGATCTTTGCCGTCGGCTACAAGCTTTCCGATTATCCTTCCATATTGATCTCTTCCTCGGTAGATAACCTGAACATGATAATCTGCATCACGAAGCTGACGTTTCAAATGTTCAGCGCTTTGAACACCGTAAGCTTGCTTGCTTTCAGGGGCATCGATTCCAAGTAAACGGACCCTCGCCTCTTTCCCTTCATCATCTTTGATATAAACAGTATCCCCGTCTGCGACCCTTGTAACGCGGGCATGCATCGTCTGAAAACCATCTTGGTGAGCTTGTTCGACAAAGGGTCGGTTATCCTGCGTCTCTGTTCCCGGATGCGGATCTCGAATGTCCGCAACATAACTGGCAATAAGTGCAACAGCGCCTAAGATCAGCAGAATATTTCGCCACATTTTGGCCCGAGAAGATCCGGCGTTTTTAGGATTGCCGTTGTATTTCATCAATGAACTCCGAAAAAGTTTGGCTAGAGTCTAGCAATGACTCTGATCTTTGAAACTAAATCCCGCCGAACTTGAGACTAATTTTTGAATAAAACAAGACCGATCGGTAACTGACACCGGAAGCAGCCCTGAGAACATTAAAGGGCGTCAGCCGCGGCGATAAACAAATTTTTTGAATAAAGAACCTAATATTTTTAGCGTTTCTTCATGCGGATAATCGCTCCCGACTCGCTCCAGTAAATCCTCTTCAGGAATTCCGCGCGGCTGACGATAAATTTGAAGAGCGTAAGTTTGGACCCCTTCATCCGAAAGTTCCCGAGCGAGCTGAATAATCTGCTCTTCTGTGTGGTATTCCGGATGTACGGTGGTACGAGCCTCAAGAGAGACACCTGCTTCAAGAAGCATCTTCAGAGAAGCCCGAACTTTTGCGGCTGCGCCTTTGCGCCGGACCACTTTTTCATAAGCCGCCTCATCGGTTAAAGGAGCTTTGATATCCAGGCCCACCCAATCTAAAAACGGAATGAGCGCACGGAGCCTTCGAGGATAAATACCGCCGGTGTGCAGTCCGACTTTATACCCTTTCTCTTTTACGCGTTTGACCGCATCGAGGAGCGCAGGATCCACACAAGGCTCTCCGCCGCTAAAAACAACACCGTCGATCAAGCCTTTTCTTCTTTCCAAAAAACGATCAATGTATGCCCAGGATACGTATCCGTCACCCTCTTTCAGTTCTCTGGTTTGAAGATCTTCATTTTGACAATAGACGCACTTCCAAGGACAGCCTTTGACAAAGACTACTGCAGACAAACAATCTGGAAAATCGATTGTTGTCATGCGTGTTAATCCTCCTACCAAAAGCTCTTCAGCGGGTTTGTCTGTTCCTTCAGGTTCAATTGGAATAAAAACATCTGTCATAAAAGAAAATCCAAATAAAAAACCTCTCGAAGCGCAAAGCAACGAGAGGAATTTCTTTAGTCAAAGATTACTTGCTGCAGCCGCACTTCTTTTCGTCGAAATATTTGCGTTCAGCAAATTCACCCTGCTTACCGATGTTGAAAGAAGAGATCGGGCGATGATAACCCATCACACGAGTCCAAATTTCACATTTGGTACGTTCTTCATCTTTCAGCTCAATGTTTGTGTCTTTTACATTTTCATTCATTGCAGTCTCCTGTGTGAATAAATCAATCCTAAAAAAATAATCTTTCCTTTACCTTAACCGTTGGAAGCCATTTCCAACTTCTTCTTGGCAATCAATTCTGCATCGCACTTCGGACAGAATTCGTGATTACCTGGGATATAACCGTGTTTAGGACAAACCGAGAACGTCGGAGTAATCGTAATGTACGGTAGTCTGAAGCGAGTCAAAGCGCGGCGAACGATGTCGCGGCACAATTCGGGGCTCGAAATGGCTTCGTTCATGTACAAATGAAGAACTGTACCGCCCGTGTACTTCTTCTGAAGGTCTTCCTGCATTTCCAAGGCTTCGAAAGGATCGTCCGTATAGGAAACCGGCAGCTGAGAGCTGTTGGTGTAGTAAGGATGGTCCGGTGTGCCGGCCTGCAGGATCTTCGGGAAGCGCTTCTTATCTTCTTTTGCAAAGCGGTAAGTGGTGCCTTCTGCCGGGGTTGCCTCAAGGTTATACATATGTCCCGTTTCTTCCTGGAACATAACCATCTTGTCGCGAATGAAATCCAAAACTTTTGCTGCAAAAGCATGCCCGGCTTCAGTCGTAATGTCCTCTTTATCTTGAGTAAAGTTGCGGATCATTTCATTGATACCGTTTACACCGATTGTGGAGAAGTGATTACGGAGCGTGCCGAGATAGCGTCTTGTGTAGGGGAACAAACCTTGATCCATGTGGCGCTGAATGACTTTGCGCTTAATTTCAAGACTGTTTCTTGCGAGGTCAAGCAAATAGCTCAGGCGGTTGAACAATCCCTCTTCATCCTGAGCGAAGACATAACCCAAACGAGCACAGTTGATCGTCACAACACCCAAGGAACCGGTCTGCTCGGCGGATCCGAAAAGTCCGTTTCCACGCTTCAGCAGCTCTCTTAAGTCCAGCTGCAAACGGCAGCACATGGAACGGATCATATTCGGCTTGAGTTCGGAATTGATGAAGTTCTGGAAATAAGGCAGACCGTAACGAGCCGTCATGCTGAAGAGCAAGCGAGCGTTAGGACTGTCCCAATCAAAATCCGGCGTCATATTGTATGTCGGAATCGGGAATGTGAACACTCGGCCCTTAGCATCGCCTTCAAGCATCACTTCAATGTAAGCGCGGTTGATCATATCCATTTCTTTCTGGAGTTCACCGTAGGTGAAATCAACCTCTTCGCCGCCGATTAAAGGATGCTGTTCGCGAAGATCCTGAGGACAGACCCAATCGAAAGTCAAGTTAGTAAACGGCGTCTGAGTACCCCATCGGCTCGGAACGTTCAAGTTATAGATGAGCTCCTGAATGCACTGACGAACTTCCGTGTAATCAAGGTTGTCGATGCGGATGAAAGGAGCTAAATAGGTATCAAAGGAGCTGAATGCTTGAGCACCGGCCCATTCGTTCTGCATCGTCCCGAGGAAATTAACGATCTGGCCGACAGCACTGGTTAAATGCTTCGGGGCTCCTGCTTCAACCTTTCCGGGAACACCGTTTAAACCTTCGTTCAGAAGGGTCTTTAAAGACCATCCTGCGCAGTAACCGGAGAGCATATCCAAGTCGTGAATATGGATATCAGCCTGGCGGTGAGCATTGCCGACTTCCGGCGGGTAGATGTAGTTGAGCCAGTAATTGGCGACAACCTTCCCGGAAACGTTAAGAATGAGACCGCCCAAAGAATAGCCCTGATTTGCGTTAGCGTTCACGCGCCAGTCGAGCTGCTGCAGGTATTCATTCATTGAACTTTCGACATCAACAAGACTACGGCGGGTGTCACGAGCTTTAGCACGCTGTTCACGATAGACAATGTAGGCACGAAGCGTCTTGCGGAAGCCGGTATCAAAAAGGGCGTTTTCGACAGCATCCTGAATTTGTTCGATGGTCGGTGTCGCGATGTTTTGTTGAGCAAGACGGTTCATCACTTCTATGTGAGTAATGCGGTTTGCAGTAGCGGCATCGAATTCACCGGTTGCTTTTCCGGCTTTTTCGAGAGCTGCTGCAATTTTCGAAATGTCGAAATCTCTGACCGTTCCGTCACGCTTAATGACGTACATCGGCGTCTCCATCGTAGGACTCATCTGCCTTGTCTCCTTCTCATCCAACTTATAAGGCTCTAACTGTTAATCTCAAAATCTAAGCGTATTAGACAGCGGAAACGAACGTCTGCGCTGTCGGACGAATTAATCTACTCCAAATCATAAACCCATACAACAGATGGTGTTAGGCGCTAAATTTAATTACTATATACTGAAGTTGATGGGGTTATTTGAAAGATCTTGTATAGCCTAAAACTAGGAAGAAAGGATCAAAATCCCTGTAAATAAAAGGACCTGCGGGAAAGCAGTGAAATTTCTTCCGAGAACAAAAACACAATAGGTTGAGAATCATTTTTTTGAGACCGTCTTTCAACGTCTTTTTGCCAATTCTTGGGACGAGACGGAGATCACTCAAAATAGGTATAACCTCCTATAATTGTAACATTCTGATTTTCATCAGTAATTCAATAAGTTGTCCTGCTCCTGTCTCTTATACACATCTCCGAGCCCACGAGACGCTCATGAATCTCG
>USHK01000119.1 GCA_900554375.1 uncultured Sutterella sp. | reverse complement strand
CGAGATTCATGAGCGTCTCGTGGGCTCGGAGATGTGTATAAGAGACAGCTACTGCCTTGAGCGGGATCCGTGCGCTGCCGCGCACGGCGGCAAGCGCAGCGGAGCCGAGGAACCCAGAGCTTAAAGTCGCTAAAACTACAAAAATCATCAAAGTGAAATCTTTGCTCATGGGCCCTCTCCTCTCAGCCCATTTTCGGAGGTGTGGTGTTCCAGGTGCCGTTCTTCTTATGAAGAATGTAGCGAACGGTAGGCTTGTTCCCCATGTCCGGCATGGAGTGAACATTTTCGGGACCAGCCGCAGCCACAGCCTTGGCAACATCGCTTTCCGGGTCATCAATATCCCCGAAGAAGCGAGCTTCCGCGCAGCAGGCCTTTACACAAGCCGGTACGTCGCCAACCTCCTGCAAATGACGGCACAGAGTGCACTTTTCAACGACCTTCGTAATCGGGTTAAATGATCTGGCACCGTACGGGCAAGCCGCGATACACATCTTGCAGCCAATGCACTTTTCTTTGTCCACCAGGACTTGTCCGTCCTCTGTCTTATAAGAGGCACCGGTGGGGCAAACCTTGACGCAGGGGGCATCTTTGCAGTTTTGGCAGACGGTCGGAAGGAAATATTGATAAATATCGGGATACTTCCCGACCGGGCCGATCGTCAGAACTTTGTTGTAATACACACCCATCGGAACGTTGTTTTCAACTTTGCAGGCGACCTCACAGGCATGACATCCGATGCAGCGGTCGAGGTCAATCACTAATGTTTTCTGTGCCATTATTTGTTACTCCCATACTTCGGATATGTCGGAACTTGAGTCGGTTCGGCATCCTTAGGCATCCAGACCGAGAAATCTTCAGGTTTGCGCCAAACACCGTCCGGTCCCTTGTCTGCTTTCGAGATAGCGACCTGGAAACCGCGCAGCGTGTAAGTACCGACGACATCGTTGAACGGGGGTGTGTTCTTGGTCAGAACGTTCACGTTCATTTCCTTCCAGCCGCGTGTCGGTGTATTGAGTGTTTCCGGGTTCCAGAAGCGTTCCATGTACACCACGCCTTTTGGTATCCCTTCCGTGACGCGGCAGATCGCGCGAATCTTGCCTCGATCGTTTTCAATCCAGGTCCAGTCACCCTGGTTTACACCGTACTGCTTGGCATCAGACGGATTAACCCAAACTTCAGGCAGCGGGTAAATTTCGCGAGAGAAAGCGTTGTTTCGTAGGCTGCCGTGGTGCTAAATCGGGAGACGGCCGTTGGTCATCACAAGCGGGTACTTCTTGGCGATCGGACGATTCGGAGATTCATGCGGTTCCATGTAGAACGGCAGAGGCGAATAATCCTTGGAGGCTGCCGGAAGCGGCTGCTTGGCATAAGGAGCACCGGTTCTGCCTAAATTGATGAATACTTCTCCGTAAAGCTCCAACTTCTTGGATGGCGTATGGAAGCCTCTCGGTTTGCCGGTCTTGAGATCAATGCCCTTGTAAACATAGTATTGATTCCATTTTTCAAACGGCATGTACTGAATCGGGTTCTTTCCGTTCTTAACCTCTTCCCATGTCACGTTATGGCGTTTGAGTTTGGCGTCCAGAAGCTCTTCCATGGTCTGCCAAAGCGGAAGTTCCGCACCCATAAACTTAGGATCACAAGCCTTTTGGCAGCCTTCGTGTCCGAGCTCAGCGCAGCGGCGCAGGATCCAGGACCAAATCAAAGTTTCGTCCACCGTTTCATAAGTGTGAACCACAGCCTGACGAGCAAACACATAGTTCATGCAGTCAATCAGCATGTTTGTTTCGAGCCATTCCGTGGTCGGAAGGATCATATCGGCGTATGTCGAAAAAGACGTCGGGTACATGTACATATGAACGATGAAGTCCAATTTCTTCATGGCAGGTTCCCAAGAAGAAGCGTTGCCCAAGACACCGAATTTATTACCGGAGCGTTCGATCCAGACTTTCAGCGGATAAGGCTTTTCCGTAAGAATCGCATCCAGAATGGCTGTCGGAGAACCCGCATCCCATTGGAGAAGGCCTTTATATTCAATGCCGCCCAAGCGTTTCTTGAGCTGTTCGAAAGGCAGGCAGTGCTGGGCACGCGGAGCCAGTGAACCGGCTGGAGCCGTGCCGCCGGAAGGGAATCGCTGCATCATGGCGCCCGGTTTTTCAACGTAGCCCATCAAAGAATTGAGGATCACGCTGCCCATGGCCGCTTCCACTGAATTCGGGAATTGGTCGGTGGCAACGCCGAGAGAGATGCCGGCAGGACCGTCGGCAAAAATCTTAATCGCCTCTTCCACTTTCTTCGGGTCAAGCCAGCAAATTTCCGCTGCTTTCTCGATGGTGAACGGCGCTGCCTGTTCCCTTAAGAGCGTGAAGCCTGTCTTGTATTCCTGGCCTTTGTAGTTAAACGTACCGTCTAACCGAGGATCGAGTGCATCATTCCAGGGGTACTCCAAGATTTGAGGCTGATTGGTCTTTTTATCCCAAACGACATAATCTTTCGGAGAGGCACCTTCAAAGAGTTCATTCGGACGAACAAACATCTTTGTTTTGGTGTTCACTAAATAAGGAAGGTTGGTCCACTTCATGACGAAGTCATGGTCATAAAGGTTATGAGCCAGAATGTAGTTAATCCAACCTAACATCAAAGCGACGTCAGTACCGGGACGGATAGGCAGCCAAACATCCGCACGTGCAGCGTCCGGAGTTAAACGCGGATCAATAACTACGGACTTAACACCGCGGGCACGCAGTTTTGCCAAAGCTTTTCCGCCGCCGGCCGGACAGCTGTACGAGGGGTCGGTGCCCCAGCAGACGAAAGCCTTCATCGGAGTATTGGGAACATAGATTTCCAAGGCGCTTTCATCGGCAATGGATGTAGACGGGCCGCCGTACATGATGCCGTAGGCTAAAGTCCGCGGCAGGTAGCATTGAGCACAGCCCGGTTCATACCAGTTCGGCGTACCGAAAATATTGCAGAAACGAGCAATGGAACGGAAAGCCGGATTTCCGCCGCCGCCCGTGGAGCAGAAAACTGCTTCTGCGCCATATTTGGCACGTGTTTCCATCAGCTTCTTGGCAATGATGTCAATTGCTTCCTGCCAGGAAATACGCTTCCACTTGTTTTCGCCTCTTTCTCCGACACGAATCATCGGATATTTATTGCGATTCGGATGATAGAGGGCGTTGATGCCGGACAGACCTTTGGCGCACATGGAACCCGTAGTCATCGGGTACTCAGGGTTGCCTTCAAGTTTTACCACTCTTCCGTTGCGAACATGGGCCAAGACGCCGCAGTTAAAAATGCAGGCTCTGCAGTTTGTTTTGACGATTTTGACATCGTCCTTGACTGCTTGAGTCTTATCAGCGGGCGCCGGTTCGGCCGCTTTAGTCAGGCCGGATCCGAAGCTTGCAAGAGGTATGGCTGCCGCAGAAGCTGCCGTGAGCTTTGCAAAGCCTCTTCTTGATAATTTTGAGAATTCCATGGATGAACTCCGTGATGTTTTTTATAGGAACGATTAGGAACCGTGTTCAGCGGAATTAGAAGAAATGGTGCATGCCGATGTAGGCTTGCCAAGCGTTATAGATATTTCCATCGTTGACGTAGCCGTGTTCTTTCCAGCCCTTTCCGCTTCCGGCATAACCGATGAAGGGCTTGATGACCGTTCTCTTGGAAAGCGAGTATTCATAAGCAGCGCCAACCTGCCAGTGAGTGATCTTGTCGGAGCGGCCTGTGATTCTTTCATCACTGCCGAACTGATAAGCAGCAGCCACTTTAAACCGACCGGAGGCATATGGAATGATGGCGGAAAGACCGAATTTATGTCCTTTTACGTTACCGTCCTGATCAACCCAGCGATAAGTAAACATCGGAGTCCAGGAGCCGGTGTTGTATTCGACACCGTAATTGATCGTATATTTGGGTTTAGTTTGAGGAGCTGCCTCCTTATTCTTTGTTTCCATTTCAAGAATCAAAGAACTCTTCCATGGTCCTTGAGCGTATTTCAGACCGGCGCCGTAATAGTGCTGATTTTTGCTCCATTTGGCCGTGTCATCCTTAACGCCGTTGGAATACATAAGGCCAAGTGTCCACCCGGCCCATGTCGGAGAACGGTAGATCACTGCATTGTTAACTCGCAGGAAGTTATTCATGCAGTTGTCCCAACCGATCAAGCCGTAACCGTTCATGAAAGCGTAGCCCGTCTGCATGTCATAGGAACCCAAGCCGGAACCTAAAGTTGCAGCACGACCGAAAGCTAAGCGGCCGAGTTTATCGTTCTGAATCCAAAGTATAGATTCACGGGTAAAGGCATTTGCTCCATAGGTAGTATTGGCTGTTGCACCGTTATCCGGAGAAAAACCGGCTTCGAGCGTGAAACCGACTTGATTGCCGTTGCCAAGATCTTCCACACCCTTAATACCCCAGCGAGAACCGAGATCGTGTGCACTTTTAAGCTGGACAGTCGCATCCTGGTGTTTGCCCTTTGTATAGAGGACACCTTCTTCGATAATACCGTAAAGGGTCACGGACGAAGCGTATGCAGTACCTGCTCCGACAAAGCCAAGCGCTAATGCAAGCAGTGATTTATTCAAGATGAGTCTCCTAGATCGAAATTGAGGTTTTGGAGTTGGCTTTGAGGATTTCGGCAACGTAGAATAGGAATGAGCCGTTTCTGCCGCCTCAAAGTCGGTATGTCTGCGGAAATTTTCGTCCGGATTAGGGAAAAATTTGGGAGCGAAAAATTCCGGCGGCTCTCTACGAGAATTCAATAAATATCGCCCTCGAAAGGGAAAGGGATTTCTGATTCAGCGCTTCTTCTCCGTCCCATACTTCGTATAGGAATCGGGAGAACGTGATTTTTGAGGATCTTGTTTTCATTTTTAAAGCCTTGGGGTTTGCTTTCGTTTTTTATATTTTTGCCAACAAAGGCGGTCATGAAAACAGATGAAATGAAAAGAAGTTTGTGATTTTTGCAAACTTATTTTATGATCATATTAATCCTTTAACATTCAAATAGTTATAAAGAAATCAATAAAGACTGTCTCTTATACACATCTCCGAGCCCACGAGACGCTCATGAATCTC
>USHK01000118.1 GCA_900554375.1 uncultured Sutterella sp. | reverse complement strand
GTCGTCGGCAGCGTCAGATGTGTATAAGAGACAGATGATGCGCCGGGCAGTTCAGTTACGTCCGGCTGCTTATATCGGAGTCGATGCACCGGACTTTAATCTATCGATTGAAGAAAAAGTACGTAGCTCCGGAATCCCTGTGATTCATATGGTCGCTCCGGCGATTTGGGCATGGAGGCCGCAGCGCATTCATCAAATCAAACGGGCAGTCGACCACTTGTTGCTGATTTTTCCCTTTGAAGAAAAAATTTTCAAAGAGGCCGGAATTCCGAGTACATACATTGGCCATCCCTTAGCTGAAATTATTCCGATGGAACCGGATACCGATGGCGCGAGACGAAAACTGAATATCCTTGCTCAAGGACCTGTTATCGCTATTCTTCCCGGGAGCCGAAAGGACGAGATCCGTTGGTGTGCTCCTGCATTTTTCGGCGCTGCTTCTTTAGTGCTTAAACAAGAACCAAAGACAAGATTCATTGTTCCGGCAGCTGATGAGCAAAGGAAGAAAGAGATTTTAGAAGTCCTCAGCCTCTTTCCCGATGTCAAAGACAATACGGTGCTTTTAGATGGGAAGTCTCATTTGGCGATGGAGGCAGCGGATGCAATTTTAGTAGCGAGCGGTACGGCGACGCTTGAAGCGGCTCTTTACAAGAAACCGTTGGTGGTGGGCTACGCAATGCCGGCGCTCTCCGCAATGCTTATTTTGTCAAAAGGCCAAACTAAATGGATCAGTCTCCCGAATATCTTGGCCCAGAAGACATTGATTCCGGAATGTGTCCAGATGTTCTGCTCGCCCGAGATTTTGTCATCACATCTGCTCTACGCGCTAGAACCCAAGCGGCAAGAGTACCTAAAAGAAGTTTTTTCGGAAATGCACGAAACACTTCTGAGGCCGACTTCTCAGTTGGCAACAGAGGCGATTGATCAGGTTTTAAAACACTGATGTCAGATTATTTATTTGACGGCGAAGAGTCCATCGCACACCTTGTTTGCGGAGTGGACGAAGCCGGGCGCGGCCCGCTCGCCGGACCGGTTGTCGCTGCGGCGGTGATTTTGGATCCGAACCATCCTATAGAAGGGCTGCGGGACTCAAAGAAATTAACTGCGCACGCACGCGAAGTGCTTGCTGAACAAATCAAAACTCATGCTTTGGCATGGGCGATTGCAGAAAGTTCTGTTGCAGACATTGACCGCATAAATATCCTCCAGGCGACAATGGCTGCCATGCGAAAAGCTGTACTTCAACTGGATACCAAACCGGATTTGGTTTTGGTTGACGGCAATCGTCTTCCGGAGCTTCCGTTTCGGGCTGAGCCGATCGTGAAAGGCGATGATCTTATTCCTGAAATCTCAGCAGCTTCTATATTGGCTAAGACTTATCGAGATGCGTTAATGAAAATCCTCGGCGGGATGTATCCAAAATATGGTTTTGAACAGCATGCCGGTTACGGAACGGCTTACCATCTAAAAATGCTGGAGAAATGGGGACCGTGTCCGGTTCATCGTATGACGTTCGGACCCGTTGCCGAAATTGCAAAGAAGTTCGAGCGGCGTGCCGATCGTAAGAAGCGAAAAGGACTCTAAATGGAACAAAAGGACTCTAAATGGAACTATTGCGGATTACTAGTGCAGCAAATCCTTCTATAAAACTAGCAAGAAATTTGGCGTTTCATCCCAGAGCAGCGAGAAAAGAGGGCTTATCTCTAGCTGAAGGGATCCATTTAGCTCGAGAACTTCTTTCTCATGCCGAGCTTGTCCGCAAAGTGTTTTTAAGAGAGGGTGCGGAAAAGAATTTTGAGATATCGGAAATCTTACAAAGATATTTATCGTTAAAGATTCCTGTTGTTCAGCTTTCTCCGCAAATTTATGCTTCCATTTCTCCAGTGGAGACCGGTGCCGGAATTATCTGTGAAATCCGTATTCCGGAAGAGGGAACGATCAAAAAAGACGAAGATTGGATTTATCTTGATGGAGTCCAAGATCCCGGCAACGTGGGAACTATTCTTCGTTCTGCTCTTGCCTCCGGCGTAACGAATATCGCATTGTCTCAGCAATGCGCCTATGTTTGGTCGCCTAAGGTTCTTCGCGCAGCGATGGGGGCTCATTTTTTCTGCAACATTATCTCAGCGGCTGAAATTGCAGAGCTCAAAGAAAAAACGCAAGCTGCATGTCTGGTGGCTGATGCGCGCGGCGGAAAAGATCTGTATGAGCAAAATTGGGGAAAAGGCCACACGTTATGGGTGTTCGGCAGCGAGGGCTTAGGAGTTTCCGAAAAGGCTTTAAGCCTGTCCGACTTAACACTGCTCATCCCCCTGGATCCAAGGGTTGAAAGTCTGAATGTTGCGACCGCGGCTTCTGTTTGCCTCTTTGAACAGCGCAGACGTCGGCTTTCAAACGGCAAGCAGAACTAGAAAACGAGGAAGCGGCCGAAATACGGCCGCATACAAAGACTCTAAAAAGCCCCTAACTCACTCTGCTACATGCTCATATGCGGGTCTATGTTGATTTTGAGTTCCAACAGGATGGTTGCCGAAATCTCTTCAATCGACTTAGAAGTGGATGAGAGGTATTTGATGCCTTCACGGTCCATCATCCGCTGAGCTTCTTCAACCTCGTATTCGCAATTCTCTAAAGAAGCATATTTAGAGTTCGGACGGCGCTCTCCGCGAATCTCGGAAAGACGCTTCGGTGAAATGGAAAGGCCGAAAATTTTGTCTTTGCAGTTTTCCAGCGCCGGAGGCAGTTCTCCTCGTTCGAAGTCTTCCGGGATAAGAGGGTAATTGGCTGCTTTGACTCCGTATTGCATCGCCAAATACAAACTCGTCGGAGTTTTTCCGCTTCGGGAAACACCAACGAGTACGACATCTGCTTCTTCTAAACCTTTGTTGGTTTGACCGTCATCATGAGCCAAGGTGTAATTGATAGCGTCGATACGGCGGTTATATCTTTCCTGGTCTCCGATCTCATGACTCTTGCCGACAGAATGGTCGCTCGGAACTCCGAGTTCGCGCTCTAGCGGTCCTACGAAAGAACGGAAGAGCTCGATGACGAAGGCGTTGCAGTACTCGTTAAAAGTCGATGCTAAAGAGCCGGCTACAAGGGTTGAGAAGACAATGGGCCTGACGCCGTTTTCTTTTCCGACTTCATTAATTCTTAAAGCTGCAGCTTTTGCTTTTTCTTCCGTGTTGACAAAAGGCATGCGGTAACGCAGGTATTTAAGGCCATGAAATTGCGCTAAAACGGCGTTTGCTAAAGTTTCGGCAGTAATTGCTGTTGCATCGGATACAAAAAAGACGGTACGTTGGGTCGGCTTTTCAGGGGTTTCGTTTACGTTTGAATTCATAAAATTTAACGCTGTTAGATGAAGTTACGAACTTAACGCTAAAAGAACGGCTAAAATTTAGCAAATTTTTTCACTCAATTTCGAGGTAAACATGACACAAGGACGTTTCGTCATTCCATTCAGCCAGCTTCGTATGACAGATGTTGACATCGTAGGCGGCAAGAATGCTTCTCTTGGCGAACTGCTTAGCCAGCTCACAGAAGCCGGCATCCGAGTACCTGACGGCTTTGCGACGACAGCTGAAGCTTTCAGAGTCTTTTTAAAAGAAGGCGGTTTAGACAAAAAAATTGAAGACCGTCTGAGCAAGTTAGACGTTGATGATGTTAAAGAGCTGGCAAAGGCTGGCGCTGAAATTCGTGAATGGATTGAAAAAGCTCCTTTCCCGGCTCAGCTCGAAAAAGAAATCAGAGAACACTATGAGTGGCTCAAAGGCGACCAGAAGGAGATCTCTGTCGCTGTTCGTTCTTCTGCTACTGCAGAAGATCTTCCGGATGCGTCTTTCGCCGGCCAGCAGGAAACCTACCTGAATGTTGTCGGCCTCGAACAGGTGTTTGCAAGAATGAAGGAAGTTTTTGCTTCCCTCTACAACGACCGCGCGATTTCTTACCGCGTTCACAAGGGCTTCAATCACGCAGATGTTGCTTTGTCTGCCGGTGTCCAGAGAATGGTTCGTTCCGATAAGGGCGCTGCCGGTGTTATGTTTACGATGGATACGGAAAGCGGCTTTGATCAGGTTGTTTTCATTACAGCCAGCTACGGACTTGGAGAAACCGTGGTTCAGGGCGCTGTCAATCCGGACGAATATTTCGTCCACAAGCCCATCATGGAAATGGGCAAGTTCCCGATTATCCGTAAAGTTCTCGGAAGCAAGAAGATCAAGATGATTTTCGATACAGACAAGTCCAGCGGACGTTCTGTGAAAGTTGTTGATGTTCCCGAATCCGAACGTCGTAAGTTCGCCTTGAACGATGATGAAATCATTCAGCTTGCCAAGTATGCCCGTATTATTGAAAAACATTACGGTCGTCCGATGGATATCGAATGGGGCAAGGACGGTATCGACGGAAAACTCTATATTCTTCAGGCTCGCCCAGAGACCGTGAAGAGCCGTCAGAAGAAGGCTGACGTACAGCAGAAATTTGTTCTGCTCGGCAAAGGAGAGGTCCTTGTGACCGGTCGTGCAATCGGCCAGAAGATCGGTTCAGGCAAGGTCCGTATTGTTGCCGGCCCTGAGCAAATGGATCTGGTTCAAGAAGGTGACGTTTTGGTGACCGACATGACTGACCCTAACTGGGAACCGGTGATGAAGAAGGCCAGTGCCATCGTTACCAATCGCGGCGGACGTACTTGCCACGCTGCCATTATTGCACGTGAACTCGGTATCGCCGCTGTTGTCGGATGCGGTGACGCCACCGAAGTTCTGAAAGACGGCGAAGAAGTTACTGTTTCCTGCGCAGAAGGCGATACAGGCAATATTTACAAAGGTCTTGTTCCTTTTGAAATCAAGGAAGTGAAACAGGGCGAACTGCCTGAGATCCCTGTCAAGATCATGATGAACGTGGGCAATCCTCAGCTCGCATTTGACTTCCAGTCGATTCCGAATAAGGGTGTAGGGCTTGCTCGTCTCGAATTTATTATCAATAACAACATCGGAATCCACCCGAAAGCCTGCTTGGCCTATCCCGATCTTCCTGAAGATCTGAGAAGAGCCGTGGAACTGTCTCTTATACACATCTCCGAGC
>USHK01000117.1 GCA_900554375.1 uncultured Sutterella sp. | reverse complement strand
TACGAGATTCATGAGCGTCTCGTGGGCTCGGAGATGTGTATAAGAGACAGTTTGTTAAACGTCCGACGGCGCTAGTTTGCTTGAATGACAAGCAGAGGTGTATCGCTGATGGCAGCAATACGTGTCGCGGTGGAACCAAGGACAGCTGCTTTGAACGCTCCGTAGCCGCGTGTACCCATGACGATGAGGTCTAAGCCTTCGTTCCTAGCGAAAGCAGCGATTTCGTCGCCGGGATTGCCGACCAAGCAGATTTCTTCTGTCTTAAAGCCCTTGTCTTGGAACGCTTTACGGCTCGGACCGACGGCTTCATCAAAAGATTCCTGCTGCATAGCACGAACTTCAGATTCGTTCATTGTCGGGAGTGCCATTCCAGCCATATCCGGCATGACAACACCGGCGTAGTCGCTGACGACATTCATCAGATAGAACGTCGGATGATCACCAAAGATATCGTGGTTTTTAAGAATGTGTTCGACCGCAGCCTCGCCGTATTTAGATCCGTCAATGGCGACTCCGACTTTCAGGGAGTCGTTGGTCGGAGCCGGTTTGTTGCGCAAAATCAGGACCGGCTTATCGCAGAGGGCTAAAACGGAATTGGTGACAGAGCCTAGTAGAAGGCCTTTCAACGCGGAGCGCCCGTGGGAACCCATGATGATCAGGTCGGCGCCTGATTCTTCAGCAACCTTTGCGATTGTCGGAGCAGCTTCGCCGACAGCATAACGGGCGGTTGCTTTGACGCCTTCGGCTTTCAATGCTTCGATGGCAGGTTCGAGAATGACGTTGGCTTCTTCGTCGTAATAACCGCTCAAGGAGCCGTTGCCGATTAATTTGGAGGCCCTTGCAGGAACGGGAGCCTGAACGCTCAGCAGTTCGATTTCAGGGTTGTGTCCTAAGAGAGTTGCACGTGAAGTGACAAATTCAATTGAGTGTTTACTGAACTCGCTTCCGTCGATGGGAACTAAAATCTTCATTTAACCTCCGATAATCATTGTTAGTAAGCTTGTTATTCTTTCACGAGCTTTGTTGACATTATGAATTATCCCATCTGTAATTTAAAGAGTTTCAAAAGAAACATCGAGGCAACGTGAAGTTTCTTTTGAGGATGGTATTTGACTAGAAGAAGTTGAAAATGGCTGAAGGAAATAAATATCCGCTCGACTATGAAAGACGCTTCGGCGGCGTTGCAAAGCTCTATACCAAAGACGGTGCAGAACGCTTAAAAAATGCTCATGTCTGTGTTGTCGGTCTAGGAGGCGTCGGCTCTTGGGCTGCCGAAGCTTTAGCACGCACAGCCGTCGGTCATATTACGCTGGTGGACTTGGATAATGTTGCAGAGAGCAATACGAACCGTCAGCTGCAGGCGATGAGCGGGGTTTACGGGAAGCCGAAAGTAGACGCGACGGCAGAAAGAATCTGCGCTATTAATCCGCTTTGCGAATGCAGAAAAATTGAAGACTTCATCGAAGTAGAAACCGCAGAAGCGCTCCTGCCTGAGGATGCCATCATCCTTGACTGCATTGACAATGTTAGGGTTAAGGCAGCTATGGCAGCGGTATGCAAAAAAAGAAAGCAATTCATGGTTGTATGCGGTGCGGCCGGCGGCAAGACGAGTGCCATGAACATTATTCGGGAGGATTTAGCTCGAACGACCGGAGACCCTCTCTTGTCCCGAATGCGTTATGACCTCCGAAGAACATACGGTTTTCCCAAGATAAAAGCGGGCAAGAGAATTGAGAAGTTCGGCATTCCCTGTGTTTACACTGCAGATCCTGTCAAACGTCCGGAAGGCGTTTGTGACGTCGGTGCCGGTTTATCCTGTGCAGGTTACGGATCTTCCGTCGTGGTAACGGCGGCTTTGGGGTTGGCAGCCGCGTCTGTTGCGATCAATCACATTACGGGAATTGAGTCTAAATAAAACTTAACGGAATGTAACAAATCCTATTACACTTATGGCAAACAAAATTCTTAAAAGGACGGTCAGCTATGTATAACCGTATTTTGGTTCCGACAGACGGATCCGAACTCTCTGATAAAGCGCTTGAAGCCGCAGCCGATTTTGCCAAGGCTCTGGGTTCCTCTATTGTCATCATTACTGTTATTGAGCCTTACAGCTATACGAATCTCTCCGAGTACAGGCCCGAAAGTATTGATCAATACGACTCCAGAGTTAAAGAAATGGCTCAGGAACGACTTGAGATCGCCCGCGAGCTGGTAGAGAAAAAAGACATCAACTGCGAAGTAGTGGCGTTCAAATCCTTTTCCCCGGCTGAGGCGATTATCGATGCCGCCAATGAGTACAACTGCGATTTGATTTTCATGGCCTCTCACGGCAGACAAGGTTTTGCGGCTGTGCTTTTAGGCAGTGAAACTCAAAAGGTTCTGACTCATTCCAAGATTCCCGTCATGGTTTACAGATGATTACGGGGAAGAGGCTCTGTTTGAGCCTCTTTGCAAATCCGTAGTCAAATCAGGGGTCAGAATACAAGGGACAGAATTTGAGGAGTAATAGATAAATGACTGAAGAAGTTAAGACTGAAGGTGAGAAGGGCCAGGAGCAGATGGATGCAGCCAACCTTTTCCGCGAAGAAATTTACACCGACAGAAAGATCGGTGTCATTCGCTGCCTGGTGCCTGTAACGGCTGAGGGCAAAGTGGACGAGAGCCGCAAGGTTATTTATACCGGCGAAGCGCAGATCATGACGCAGATGGGTGCTCTTCCGATTTCCTTTGATATCGAAGCCGACAATCTAGCAGCTGCTGTCGCAAATTACCGCGAAGCTGCAAAGGCCGGTGTTGAAAAGACAATGAAGGAGCTGCAGGAGTTGCGCCGCGCGGCCGCAAGCAAGATCGTGGTTCCGGGTCAACCCGGATTCACGCCTCCGGAAGGTACCGGCGGCAGCGGCTTAGTTATGCCGTAATTTATTCTTGAATTTATAAAGACTGCCGGGATTCCCGGCAGTTTTCGTATGGGAACGAGCTATGAAAATTCAAAAACTTCTGGACGCACTCAACGAACTGTTAGAACCGGAAAAATTTCGAGACTATTGTCCTAACGGACTTCAGGTTCAGGGAAAAAAAGAGGTCGAGAAAATCGTCTGCGGCGTCTCGGCCTCAGAGGCTCTTATCAATGAGGCTGTAAAGAGGGGTGCAGATACAATCATCGTTCATCACGGCTATTTTTGGAAGAATGAAAATCCAAGAATTATCGGGATCAAAAGAACGCGAATTAAGAAGCTTCTGGAGCACGATATTAACCTTATTGCGTACCACTTACCTCTTGATGCGAATGAGAAAGTAGGTAATAACCACGAGCTCGGGCGCTTGCTAAAAATAAAAGATGTAACACCCCTTCCGGATGAACCTCTTGTCTTACAGGGAGAGTTTAACCCTCCTGTAACAATTGAAAAACTCGCTGACAAACTAACCGAGGTTCTTGGGAGGGTACCCTACGTTGTGCCCGTAGAATCTCCCCCTTTAATAAGAAGAGTTGCTTTTTGCAGTGGTGCGGCACAAGACTATCTCGAAAAAGCGGCAGACGCAGGCGCTCAGGCCTACCTGAGCGGCGAGATTAGTGAACGCACGGTTCTGGAAGCAAGGGAATTAGGGGTTCCGTATTTCGCGGTCGGCCATCACGCAAGTGAGACATTAGGGATTCGAGCACTATCGCAATGGTTGGCTACTCGTTTTCCACAATTAAATGTCAGCTTTGTGAACATCGACAACCCGATATAGATTGAACGCGGGGCTGACTCTATACGGAGCAGCTACATGCCGCGAAAAAATATTTCGGACATGCTGCATCGGTCTGTTGCCGGTGCAGTTCTTTTTTCTATTTGCCATTTTGCCGCCGCAGAGCCCGAGAGGCTCGACTTTTGGGGACTGACGAGTCCGACTTATTCTGGAGATCCGTCAGATGACAAGTTTTGGGAATCTTTGATTGATGGGACTCCTATCCTCTCTAATCACTATGAAGATATTCTCGTTGATGATTACTGGAACGATGCTGATGCTTCAAAGGTCCTGAACTACGGTTTTATCAACGAAGGTTCAGAATCCGCTCTCCTTACTTTCGCACCCGCCTCTGAATCGCAGCCCATCACGATAAGTCGCGAACTCGACTTAAGAATATTGGATATATCTAGAGAAGGATCTAGCTCTCGCGTCCTAGGCATCTCGACTATACCTGAAGAGGGCCCACTTCAAGTAATTTTTGGGAAGGCCGTTAATTTAGAAATACAGAGAGTTGGTAACACAGAATCCCTCGGAATAAACGTTGGAGAGGGCACTGGGCTTCACTTTTTGGACAAACTTACTGTCAAAGACTTCAGTCAAACTCCTGCTTTGTTGGTTCAAGTTGGCGAAGATACTCCGGGAGACGTCGAGTCTGTTCTTCAACTGAGCGGCGCTTCTTCTTTCAAGACACTCGGAACAGCTTTTAACCTCGGATCCTCAGCGGTGCTGAGCGCATCTTCTTCGCTTCATGTTGAAGCAGGAAAAGTTTTCACCGGTACTGGAAAAATTACAGCAGATGGCGCGAATGTTTATTTAAAAGGCGATCTGGGCGAATTTAGGGGAACCTATCAGCAAAAGGGAGGGATACTCGAAATTGTTTCTGATACCCAGTTGAATCCCTCGAATTGGAAACTCTCAGGTGTACAGATCACCTCAGACTCTAAAAATATTTTCACGGTGTCAGCAAAAAATTTTGTTTCCAACATGTCTGTGGTCGGGACATTATTCGCCGCGGAGGTAGCGGAAGAATGGTCCAAACCCTTCTCAACAATTACGCTGACCGATGAAAACGCTTCTCTAGAATATCTCAACAAAGCATCCGATGCTTATAAGGGCGCCGAGTTGATTTTTACCGGAGAGGTGTTTATCGACGAGAGCAGCGGGTACATCCACAAGGTCACTCTTAATAATCACTATGGCCTGCTGGATAAGCAGAACATCGCAATGGCTTCTGTTCGCCTGGATCTAGAGGGCAATAATGAAATGTCTAACAGAACAATCCGCATCGGCTCACTGACGGCTAATAACTGTCTCTTATACACATCTCCGAGCCCACGAGACGCTCATGAATCTCG
>USHK01000116.1 GCA_900554375.1 uncultured Sutterella sp. | reverse complement strand
TCCTGAACTAAGCGGAGGACGGAGGGGTCTATAGGCTCGGAAGAAGAATACATGCGATGACCTCATTGTTATTTTGACGAATACTGAGCTGGCCGCCCCAGCGTTCTACGACTCTTGCCGCAATTGCTAATCCAAGTCCGAGACTGTTGACTTTAGTAGAGTTCTTCACGGCAAACAGATTATTAAAGCATTCTTCATGTTCTAAAAATCCTTCATTGGCGACAGTAACGGCGGCTTCACCGTTTTCGCCGGAGATCTCTAAGGTGATAATCGGTTTCGTTTCTTGCTGCGTTACGGCTTCGGAAGCGTTATTGAGCAAGTTGAGTAAAACAATTTCAAACTGAGTGGGATCAATCCGGACAGAAACCGGAGCGTTGCCCGACGCAACGAGATTAACTTCGTATTTTCCGCCTAACTCTTTATAAGTTTCGAGGATAGACGGAACCGACGAATTCAAATCAACATCACGAACCTTCGATTCTTTTCTTTTAATCAGTCCTCGCATATGCTCAATAATCAAAAAGGCCCTGATGGACTGCTCATCAACGACCTTGAGCGCTTCCTCCAGAACTTTCGCATCGTAATCCGGAGAATGAAGAATATCTCTGAGTCCTTCGGAGTAGTTTCTGATAACGTGAGCGGCTGTCTGAGCTCATTCGCGATCATGCTCGAAAGCATGCCGACAAGGTTGATTTTCTCCATATCATTTAAGTGACGATTCGCGCTGACGGCTGCTTGATGCTCCGCCAGTTTTTCCTTCATCGTCTGTCTCAGACGCTCGGTTCTTCTTTCAACCTGCTGTTTCAAGATGAGGTTGTGAAGGAAAACCGCAATCATCACAACGAAAACAATGAGAATAAAGCTCCAATAATTCCGAATAAATTTTTTTCCAGTCCCAGTTTCTCGGATATTCGTAATGTCCGACCTTTAAATTTTTCTAGAGATTGTCCAGGTCGGCGAAGTTCCGAGGAACACTGGTAGCATTATTAAGCATGCCGTTTTTTGGCAAGCTCTTGATATCTGACCTTCCTATATCCAAACTGAACCTTAATTCGTTGGAAGGCTGGCTGTTTGATCTTGCATTGAATCGTACTAAATATCTTTTCATCAGCAACTCTCACTACCGAGAGTTTTTCTTTGTGCGCCCAGCATGGCGCACTTCTTTAGGGTGCAAATCCCGAACTCGCCCGATGAGGGGAAGAGTTAGCGACTCGGCAAGGGCGCAGTGGCAACACTGGGTCTGGAGGAAGCCGATAGCAAAATGCATGTTCAACGAACAGGAAGCGGATATGAGGCGGTTCAGACGGACGTGGGTGCAAAGAAACCCAATATCCAATACTCATACGGGAGTCTGAGACGTAGATCCGATGGACAGGCAGGAAAGAAGTACGTAATGACATGGAACCCGCCATCTAGCCAACTCGAAAGGAGTTGGTCAAACTAAAGGGTGTAAAGACAGTTGCGAGAGGATTCCATGTCACGAATGAAAAGATTAACAGTTCAACAGCTGGATGTCTCTAAGGATTATCTGGTAATCGGCCTCGATTTGGCCAAAACGGATACAGCAGTTATTGCGATCACGACTGATGGCGAACTTTATGCTATTGACAGGCTAGAGTATCCTGTCTTGCTTAATCAAGCAAAGCAACTTGGACCTACCATCTTTGCGATGGAGCCGTGCAATGGGATGACCTATCTCGTACACGAATTGGAAGAGCTCGGACATGAATGTCGTGTCATTACCGGAGAAGCTGTAAAAGATTATGTGAAGTCTCATTTTGCCGGTCAGAAAAACGATCTGAACGATGCACAGGCTATTGCATTCCTTGCGCAAGACGAAATGCTGAGATTCATCAGAGCTAAAGCGAAATCTGAAATGACTATGCAAACTCTGCAGGTGATCCGTCAACAGCTTATAAAACAACGCACTTGCAGTGTCGTCTGTATAAAGGGCATCTGTCAGAACTACGGTCTTGTCATCTCCAAAAGTATTATGTCGGAAGCAAAAATTAGACCGATTATTGAAGAGTCTCAGAGATTGCCGGAAGAGATTAAAGAGCCTTTAAAAACACTTCTTCGCAACGCAGCTCGCTTCACCATTGACATTAAACAGGTAGATAAGGCTATCGAACAAGGTTTGAAGGGTAATGAAACGGCAGAACGCTTGCTCGAAGTGCCGGGATTGGGTCCGCAATGTGTCAGTAGGCTGTTAACGACAATCGGGGATATCAATCGATTTGAAGGGCCTAAGAATCTTGCCGCTTATTATGGGTTGGTGCCAAGAAGTCATACCACAGGACATAACGAGCAGATGGGAAAAATAACAAAGCATGGAGACAGATTGATGAGAACATTCTTAGTCCAAGGAGCTCACGCAGTCCTGGTGCTGCACACAAAGGGGCGCTTACCGAAATCAGCCTTAAAAAAATGGATAGACAAGAAACTGTCGGCCGGTATGCCGTGTTCAAAATTGGGTATCGCATTAGCTGCCAAGCTCTTAAGAATAGCCTTTGCAGTATTAAAACATAAAGAGAAATTCGATATTAAGAGAGCCGGTGTGGCAAGGTGCAATTTGTAAGCCAAAAGTATTGGAGTAAAAAGGCAATCTAGACCAATATGTTATGAGAAAGCTAAAGGCGCTTCCACACAGCCTGCAGGTAAGACTTGTTACCAATCACAAGCATGGTGCGTTATGAGGCATTGGAAGTACTTTTTTGAAGTTCATAATAGGCAGAATGTCATCGTTTGACATGCGACAGCCTGAAGAGATTGCTAAGAAGCCTCTTTCAAAACATATTCGGAATAGCCTTTTACTACAAGTCTAAAAAGTGCAATAAAGTTTGTTTAAATAGCCTGAAGTGAAGGCTGTGAGAGGATTTACCAAAACGAACTTGACAATTAGGCGGGTTCCAGAGATCTTACCTGGGGAGATCCGATTTGATGCCACTGGCTACGGGCTCCGAGAGGGGTTCTGATGTCAAATCGGAAGTCAGCAGCGGCCATAGTAGGGGCAACCTGAAGGGCCAAACATTAACAACGCGAGTAGAGGTGACAACTCTCATGACAAATTCAAGCGGACCTCAGAGCCACGTCCTAGAGGGCGGCTGTCACGACGCAAAGCGGGCAGAACAGCGCAGTGTCGTCTACGGTAAAAGAAGGAGTAGCTAGTCATGGCGAAGTCACATTGGACGAAAGCTGAACCTAGAGGCTGTCCGCTCATCGATTTAGTATGTTTCTATCTTGATGATGCGGCGCAGAAGGTTATTAAGAACAAAGGCGCACCCGGCATAGACGGGATAACCTACGAACAACTTCCTAACCTTTTGCGAGTTCATGGGGAGAAGATCAGACAGAAACTTAAAAACGGTACCTACATTCCCGCTCCCGTGCGACGGGTAGACATACCCAAACCAAATGGGGGCACGCGAATGTTAGGAATTCCAACACTCTTGGACCGAACAATCCAACAGGCCATAGTGATGACCATTGGAGACGCGTTCGAGGCTCAATTCTCGGACAAGAGCTATGGGTTCAGAGAGAGACGGAACTGCCAGCAAGCAGTACAAAGGGCTCAAGACTACATCAAAGACGGAAATAGATGGGTCGTTGAAATGGATTTATCTAAATTCTTCGACCGAGTCAATCACGACATACTGATGGACAGAGTCAGCCGAGTCATCGATGACAAGGCAATCTTGAAACTAATCCGACGATATTTAAACGCAGGCATTATGGAAGACGGGCTGGTAAGCCCAAGACTAGAGGGCGTCCCTCAGGGGTCTCCCCTTAGCCCGTTACTGTCAAACATTATGCTGACGGAGTTGGATCGCGAATTAGAAGAAAGAGGACTCAACCACGTCCGTTATGCGGACGATTGCAACATCTATGTGAAATCAGAGAAAGCGGCTCAGCGAGTTCTGACAAATATCACTAAATATGTAGAGGAGACACTCAAGTTGCGAGTAAATCGCGACAAGAGTGGCACCTTTCGTCCGAGAGACTCAGTCTTTCTCGGATATACATTCTCCAAATCAGACAGTACACGTATTATCGTGGTGCAAAAGTCAGTAAAGAGACTGTGGACAAAACTGCATAAGATATTTAACACTGCACGGGGAACTTCACTCGGATGGACGATTAGAACTATTACTCCGATCCTCAGGGGCTGGAGAAACTACTATCGTTTGGATGACAGAAAGAAATACTGGGAAGAAATGGACCAAAGAATCCGACATCATCTCAGGAAACTTATCTGGATAGCGTGGAAGAAGCCGAAAACAAGGGAGCGAAACCTTGTAAAACTTGGAATCGAGCCTGAAAGAGCATGGAAAAGTTCTGCCAACGGAAGAGGTGCTTGGTGGAATTCAGGTCAATCGCACATGAATCAAGCTATCAAGAACGACCGTTTTGTAAGATTAGGCCTGTACTCTCTCCGCTTTATGGAGATTCGTTAATGAAGCGCCCATTGCGGAACCGCACGATGGGTGCTGTGATTATCATGATTTCATGATAATCACAGTAATCATGAATTTTAAGTAATCAATAAATTTAATTTTCCTCCTTTCCTTGAACGGGTTGCTTCCATTTATTCCTGATAACCCGTTAGCCTTTGAATAGGTTGTCTGTGAAAAACCGATCATCAAAATGGAGGAATTCATGATTACCAATTTTGACGAGCTTCTTTATAACGCGGAACACATTCTTAACAACCGCTCTCTGAGTCCAGTCACCATTGATCAATATCTGGCAGGTATGCGACAGATATTTAAGATTGCTCGGTGTCTTGGACACCAATCTTGCACTAACGAATTTTTGATGCACTATCTACAGACCCGGGAGGACTACTATCTTTTTTCTTGTGTTGGAAAGGCAAGAATCCAAGCCCTGTATAGGACCGTAGGACTTATAGTCAACACAATGTCAGGAGATTTCTCAAAATGTTTAAATCCATTTGATTTTGAACTTTATCGAACCACTGCAACAAGCAATATCGATCGATTAAGCGTTGATGGACAAGAGGCGATTAGAGAATTCGTAGTTTATCTAGCTTCTCGCCAAGTTAGTGAGTCGTGCATCTGTCTCTTATACACATCTCCGAGCCCACGAGACGCTCATGAATCTCGT
>USHK01000115.1 GCA_900554375.1 uncultured Sutterella sp. | reverse complement strand
AATTCATTCCCCGTCATATCTTTCGCCTTCTCGCAGTGAGTAAAAATCTCCGAAACTTTAAAGCGGAAAGGGAAAAATCAAGGTTGATCATTTCTCGATCAGTCCAAATTTTCATTTAACTTACTAGTAAAACACTAGTAATAATCGATTAGACAAAGGCTTCACTCTGTACCCTGAAGGCTGATGCCTTCGCGCCTAAACTTGATGAAAGACTGCGTTTCCAGCTTGCTCTCAAAAAAGACGTCAGTTGCTCAGAGATGGAACAAGGACCTTATTTTTTCAAGCAAAGCCATCTGATGGCTTACTGCCAGACAGCCTCTCCTCAGAATCTGAAAGCCATGTTTTGCTAGGCAATTAGAACGGCTGCAGAGAAGTGCAGCCAACACAGGATTTCTTATTTATCAGCTTGGCTGCAAGACAACCACCCTTAATCTGTATGGGTTGGCACAGGTATTCCAAAAATAATTAATTATTATTTGCTCGCCGAATGAAATAAATTACCCTTAATACATTTTTCGCACTCCTGAGCGCTCAATTTGAGAATATTAATAAAAAGAAACTTCTGTATACTCCGTTTCTCCTTGAGAGGGTTTTTTCATCATTAACCATTGGTTTTTACTAGAAATATTTACATACATTTATGAAAAATATTATGCATTAACAAGTTCGTGCCCTGCACTTTAGGAAACGAGAGGACCAAGGATGAAATTTTATGCTGCAGAAAGCGTATATTTTCGAATAAAAAGGGGGTTTTGCTTTTCTTATGAATCCCGAAACATGAGATTAGCGAAGCTGGTTATTTAACTTTTATCTACTTCTCAAAGAAATGACACGAAAGCAAATGGCAGCCCAACACACACAATTGTGGGGCTCTTCCTCAAATACAAATAAGCACCTTTTTAAACACCCGGTCAAAGCCGCAATACATGGGGGGGGGTAAGGCCCTATTAGTCTCCCTTCTAGTAGCCCAAGCAGTATTAGTACACGCGCAAACAATTGACCTCACCGGACGATCTTCCGCTCAAACTTTTACCGATACCGGTCTTGGCAAATATTACCTAGTGGATATCGGCGCTCATGGCACGGATGTAACTATTACAGGAAGATTTTCTCTTGATAATAATCTTCGACCTTATCCGGATCAGCCAAATAGTGATGCAGGCACCTGGGCTCTCTTAACATTAAGCGACACCAACAACGGGCCATTTTCTCTCAACTTAACCAACTTAAATATTCCGGCTCTTACGGTTCCTCCCGGAACTTTTTACTCCAGTTACGACGTAGTATTAGCAACGGTTGTCCTAACTAACGGAGACGCCAATTCAAACAAACTTACCATAGACGGAGCTACTTGTAATCTTAGCGGAGTGGGTAGCATATACGGCGGGTTCTCAGAAAACGGGTCTGCTAATGACAATGCAATAATTAGCACAAGTAATTTGACTTTGGGTTACGGCGGAACTCTGGTCGGCGGATTTTCACGGCACGCAGAAGCCAATCGGAACCTCGTTACTTTGTCTGGAAATATCGATAGACTCACGATTGCCGGAGGCTGGGCTGATCAGAAAAACGCAGCCCAAAACAGTGTAAAGCTGACAGGCTCAGGCACTATAAATAAATTATGGGGTGGTGCGGCACCGTATGGTAATGCCTCGTCAAATACAATCGACCTTTCTTATACCGGGACAATCGATGAAGTCTTCGGAGGCGAGGGCAGACCAAGTGCAACAGGAAATAGCGTAGTGCTGCACCCCAACAAAACATCTGCCGGAGCCCTCGTAATTAACACTGCGCTGTATGGCGGCTATGCTCAGCAGGCAAACGGCAACCGTGTTGAGATTGAGAAGGGTACTAACGTAAAAGTGGAGTACGTTGCGGGCGGCAGGGTCGGTAACGCCATTATCGGTGATCCCCTATCGGCGTCGGATAACTCTGTAGCCATTTACGACGGCTCTGGTTTTGTTCAAGTCATCGGTGGAAATGGAATAACATTTTTCAGTGCTCCCGGCCTAGCTAACAACAATAAGGTAACGATTGACGCTCCTAACATTTCAATAACTGATTCTGTGATCGGAGGTACTGCTAACACCGCCAATCTCAACCAAGTTATTTTCAAACAAGCTAAAACGGACAAGCTGTATGGCGGCTTTACTCCTGTAGACGGAGAAACTGCGAATAACAACTCGGTTTATATCGAAAATTCAACAGCCAACTTAGTTGCCGGCGGTATGGCGGGACAAAACGCCTCGGGGAATAAGGTCTTCCTCAATAATGCAACTATTCCAACGGGAGGCAAGATTTACGGCGGATATGTCTACGCAGCTAAAGGAGAAAACGCATCCCAAAATCTCGTCTTTATCAACGGCAATACGACCATAGACGGAGATGTCTATGGTGCATACTCTGAAAATCCGAATGTTCAGACAATCTCCCAAAACTCCGTTACTTTAGACGGCAACATTAAGGTTACCGGCGGCGTTTACGCCGCCGCGGTAGCCGGACAGGGAAATATCGGAGATAAGAACGAGCTTGTCTTCAGAGGAAAAACAAGCGTAGGAACGATCGGAGGGTTCACGGACCTTCATCTCTTAGTTACCGATGAAAATATTCTGAATAACAATAATGAGTATGTTCTGACCGTAACCGGGACCAATTCCTTAGACCTGACAGGAAAAAATATCGATGTTTATGACTTCAGAGCGCCAGCTTCAATTCCGAACGGAGGAAAGTTCGGCCTGATCAAGGTTGATAGTGCCCAGGGAGGCGCCTCGTCTATCCAACTTGGAGGAGACGTTACGCTGCACAATACGTTTGTTGATAAAAGATGGGAAGTAAAACATGAGACTGCCGGAGAACTTTACCTTCAGGGAGAAAAACTCATTATCCAGCCTCCGGTTCCCGGCACTCCCGGCACCATCCCGAGTGACCCTATTGTGATCACTCCGACAACGACAGCCAACCTAAACTCTCAATCTCTGAGTCAGAACCGCCTATCCTCCATCGCTTCAGCTAACCAAAGCGCTCAGTTTGCCGTTGATTCCGGTTTAAGTGCTATGAAAGACCAGCTATACGGTAAGAATTGGTTCTTCTCCAGTGAAGGCGGTATGAATAGGTATGGCCACGGATTCAACCGAATTGATCTTAACGGAGGCTCTGTCATCACCGGTTTGATGAACAATTTTGAAGGTACGCTTCTCGGCGGTTTCTTTGAAGCTTCCTGGGGACACGCCAGTTCTAAAGAAAACGTCTTCAGCGCGAAATCCAATATTCAGAGCTACGGCCTCGGTATTTTAGCCAGCAGAGAAATCTATCCCAACTGGGAAGTCAACGGCTCTCTTCGTTTCGGCTGGATGCGCAACGCCTTCAAAGGCAGATATTTTGATACTACCGGTTCTTCCGACTTCAAGACGAACATGCCCTACGCATCAGCTCATATCGGAACCGCTTATAACTTCTCTGTCTCTGACGCTTCGACGATTTCTCCGTATACCCGCTATATCGTGTCTTTCTTAGGAAGCGACAAGGTTAACGCAAGCAATGTTGAAGATGACAGATACAAAGCCCGATCAACCGTGTCTCACACCTTCAGAGCCGGCGTGAAGGTGCAGACTCATTTTGCTGAAAATTTCAAGTTTGTGGGGGGCATTGCAATCGATGAGACGATGGGAGCAAAGGCGAAAGGACGTATCAGCGGCTATGACCTGAAGACGCTTTCCGTCAATGGCACAACTGCTGTCGGAGAACTCAAACTTCAGGCACTCCCCTCGAGTGCGAGCCCATGGAAATTTGAAGTCGGAGTCAAAGGCTACGCAGGAAAAAGGCGAGGTATTGTCGGCGACGCGAGCATTAACTACCGATTTTAAGGGCGCATAAGCTCATTATTTTCCTCCGCTTGGTGAAAACGGTAATCCAACGCCAAGCGGAGTTCTAGCCTCGAATTCCGACAACGAGGTAAAAAACTCTGAGGTACGTTAAGTTTTATTTTTTGGGAATTTAAATGATTAATAATTTATTACCGATCTTGGCTTTTTCAGCAGTGTGCGTCTCCGCTCAGGCAATTGCCCAGAGCGGCGGGTTTGTCGATCCGAACAGATACAACGAAGGAACGGTCACTCAGCTTAAGCGTCTTCCTGACGATGCGTCTCTCGTCGTGAAAGGAAATATCGTTCGCCAGATACGCGGAGATCTTTACGAATTCAAGGACAACACCGGCTCAATAGAAATCGAAATCGATAATAAGTATTGGGAGGGTCAAAACGTGACCTCTAAAGACACCGTCAGACTTCTGATCGAGGTCGATAAAGATGTCTTGGACACAGATTATGACGTGAAGGCACCTGTGGAGGTTCTCAGAGCCCCCGTTCTCAAATAAGACCTCGAAGTAACTGTCTGCTTTCCGCGGCTACTACTTAGCGTTATCGTCGCGGAATTTGTCTGCGCAGCCAAAGGCCCACCCTCCTAATGGGCTTTTGGCATCAATTGCTTGAATTTTCCTGCCTTTGGACTCTTTCCGGAAAGAAAGAATTGCATGAACTGATTATCTGTAAGAAGGTTACTGTTTTTATATTTTTACTAGTGTTACTAGTAAAAATCTCAACTATGAGAAATTCCCCGTTATGGCCAACCTGCTCTCAAGCAGGTTCCGTTCCATCCGCTGCGGCACCATCGACCAAGTACTCCAGAATGTTGTCTTTATTGACTGTATGAAATTCCATTTCCGGATAGGCCCTAGAAAATGAGGCCGGAGCACGAACATTGGATTTGGACAACTTAACCTCGAAGGCCTTTGGCTTGCTATTCTCAAACTCTACAAAGTCCACTTCTTCCTTATTTTTTGTTCTCCAGAAATACTGTTCTGCGTATTGATCTCTCAAATAGATTTTTTTCATCCGATCTATGATGAAAAAGTTCTCCAACAGAACGCCTTGTTCTTCCGGAGATCTGGACAGAAAAGGTGAAAAATCTCTGATTGCTGCGTTTCTTAAGCCAACATCGCAAAAATAAATCTTTTTAGATTTCTTTAATTCGTTCTCTAAGTTCTTCGCATACGAGGGAAGAATCTTGATGATGAAACACTCTTCCAGGAGTGTTAAGTCTGTCTCTTATACACATCTCCGAGCCCACGAGACGCTCATGAATCTC
>USHK01000114.1 GCA_900554375.1 uncultured Sutterella sp. | reverse complement strand
CGAGATTCATGAGCGTCTCGTGGGCTCGGAGATGTGTATAAGAGACAGCTTTCCTCCGGCTGCTTTCACGCGCGTTGCAAGCATCGTAAAGTCCTCAGAACACCCGAGCTTCTTATGCTGAACAACTCGTTCACAGCTCGGCAGGCTTCCTGCAACTTCCGTCACTAAAGAAGCGAGCTCAGGATCGTTATTGAGTTCACCGGCCTCACCGACTTTTTCAACTTCATAATCCACGTCATAAGCCAAAGCTGTGCCCTTAACAATACGATTGGCCTGATCGACCATGAAATCATTGATTTCAGCTGTTTCTCCGCGTACTTCTAATTGAACTTGCGCATGTACCGGAATAACGTTTCTTCCTTCACCGGCTTGCATCATTCCTACGTTAATGCATCCCAAACCTTTTCCGTGTCGTGCCATTCCGAGAAGCTCAGACACACAAGTACAGGCGCAAGCCAAAGCATTCCTTCCTAGATGCGGACTCATTGTCGGATGAGCAGGCCGCCCCTTGAAGCGGACATCTAATTTAGTTGTGCATAGGACTCCCTCAGGGTACACACAAACCTCTCCGGTTGGACACATCATGGCCAAGTGAGCGCCCAACAGATAATTGACATCATCTAAAAGTCCCGATGCGGCTTGAGCAGCGCCTCCTCTCACGCCTTCTTCAGCCGGCTGGAAAATCAGTTTAATTTTTCCGCACAACTGATCTCTGTGATCGACAATCCACTGCGCCATAGTCAAGCCGACTGCCGTGTGTCCGTCATGACCGCACGAATGCATCACTCCTGCATGGCGAGACCTGAAATTCTCTTTATTGGGAAGATGATTCTTTAAGTCCGTTTCCTCGACACCGACACAGTCGATGTCAAAACGCAAAGCTGTGACAGGACCCGGTCTGCCTGTATCTAATTCGGCAATGGTGCCCGTGTATCCGTGCATCCTTTCGATGAGGGTCGGATCAACGCCTTCATCCAAAGCCCTCTTTTTGCTTTTTTCGACAAAATCTTCCGGCCTTCCCATGACAGCATCCAGACCGATCTGATCAACGCCGACAAACGTTTTCCAACCAATCGGTTCAATTGTCTGTAGAATTTTTGCTGTGGTACAAAATTCACCCCATCCGAGTTCAGGAATTTGATGCAGTTCTCTTCTCAGTTTGACTGCGTTTTTGATGTAGTCCATGAAATTCTCCTTAAACCATCGCTAATGCGACAAAGATGACGGCAACGATCATCGGAATTGCCAAACGTTTTGTAAGTTCAATCGGATTGCTGACACCTGCCAGACCGCAAATCACAATAGCGACACCGGATATCGGACTCATCGTTCTGCCAAGAGCACCGGCCAGGGCGGCCATTGTTCCTAAAGTCGGGACGGACATGCCGAAACTCGGTGCATGAGGTGTGACGGCTTCATTGAATGCAAATGCGGCTGCATCTCCGGAACCGGTAATAACACCCATCATGAAAGGCCCAAGGGAGCCGCCCCAGCGAGCAATCTCGTTCGAACCTCGAAGAACTTCAATGAAGACTGCGATAAGGCCCGACGCTTTCAAACCGGCCGCAAAAACACCGGCTGCAATAATGATGCCGAGGACTTCGCCATAACCGTTTCCCATGCCTGCAAAAAAGCGTTTAGAGAAAGCCTGAGGGTCAGCTAAAGTTACTGCCAACGTGTAAATGGCCCCCACAATCATGGCTTGGGCCACACCCATTTTTATGGCTGGAAGCCATAAATTACCTGTCACCAAAATTAGAACCGGAACCAACGGAGCTAAGGCCTTCAGAACATTAACTCGCTGGACCTCACTTTCCTCATTTAATTCAGCTTCGGAAACAGAGCCCGGCTTATAGTCTCCCAGTAAGATGCACATAATCGTGACACCTATCATCGAGATGGCGCCGCATACCAGCGTGTAATTCATGTGTACGCCGATGGTTTGGATAACGTCCAGATTGGCCATCTTTGCTACATAGGCATTATGGGAAAGACCGGGCGAAAGCATAGAACCGAATGTTCCGCCGAGGATTGCTGCCGCAGTTCCTGCGCGGCTGACGCCGGCTCGCCGTAATAAAGGAATCATTGTCGGACCCACGGCTGCTGCACAACCGGCTGCTGAAGGAATCGCGATGCAGATGAAATAGGTAATTGCCGTAGCGGCGGGTATTAGCAACAAACCGAGCTTACTTAACGGAGCCGAAAGAAGCTTTACTAAATGAACATCGCATTTGGTCATTTGAACTGCAAAAGCAAAGCCCATCGCAGAGCAAATTGCCATGATCAGGCCGCTGTTTGTCATAGATTTTGCAAAAGCGTTTAGACCTTGCATCGGATCTAAAGACAAACAGGTCATAAGAAAGCCGGAAGCTAACAGGACCAAGCGTGTCTCATAGCGTTTGATGAGAGCCGCCACCGTCAAAATAACGATAACAATGGCCGCCCAAACTGTCCAAGTCATAATCTTCTCCTATGGGTTATCGTTATGCCACTATTGTGAAGATTGGACTGCGTTACGGTAAGATATCAAAGAGTGACATCGTTTTGACTTAAACGGAACACTATGCGTAACCTTGACACTATTGAAACCTTAGAAACCTTCCTCGTTCTTGCTAGGCTTAACAGTGTCGGAAAGACAGCCGAGCAGCTTCATATTTCAAAAGCTTCTGTCTCTCGCCGCATTTCCTCACTTGAAAGTACGGTCGGAAAGCTCTTTATTCGAAACCAAAACGGCAGCGAATTGACACCCATGGGCTGTCTTTTTCTAGAAAAAATTCAACCTCTCCTTGAACGATTTAGTAAACTTTCCGCACCTGTCTCTCGTCCCGAAGGCAGTCTCAGCGGAACCATCCGAATCTCTGTTCCCAACGCTATCGGCAATGGTTTGCTCATTCCATGGATCACTGCATTTCAGAGAAGAAATCCCGAACTTGTTGTTAATCTAACGCTGACGCTTGGCCCAATGCACATCATTCCTCCGGAGTGCGACATCCGGATCAACCACGGACTTTACCCATGTTCCAATGCAATTATCAGAAAACTCGGTGAAATGCGCCGGATGATGGTCGCATCAGCGGGCTACTTGGCAAAACATGGAGTACCGAAAACTCCCGAGGATTTAGAATTTCATGAACTTTTAGGCGGCAATGATTTAGTCAACGGAGCGCCTTTAGTTCTCCTCAAAGCTAATGAGCGCGTCATCGTTCCGATCCACTCCAAACTTAGGCTGAAAGACCATACCGCTGCAAGAACTGCGGCATTGTTTGACGCCGGAATTAGTGTCCATGCATTCAGGTATGACACCATGCAATTAGTCCGCCGCAAATTACTCATACACGTTCTTCCCGACTGGGAGCCTGAGCCCTCTCCTGTCAGCTTACTGCTCCCCATCGGCCGAAAGCCATCTTCTGCTGTTGAAGCCTTGTGCGACTTCATAGCTGAAAAGTGGCGTTCCAATCCTGAACTCATCTTCGATCATGGCCTCTAATAATTCTGAACATAGGGCAACCCTGCGCCAATGGCAGCTCTTTATCCTTACCGTTGAAAAAGGAAGCATTCTTGCGGCTTCTTCCGCTGCAAACACCGACGCCGCGGTTGTCAGCAGAGAGATCACAAAACTTGAACATCTGTTACAGGAACCATTACTGGAGAGATCCCGCTCCGGTGTTCGTCCGACATGGTTAGGCGCCCAAAAATACAAGGAAGCAATAAAGATTCTTCATGAAATCAATGCAGTTTTCTCTGAAACTGAAAATACAACCACCAAATCTTCGATTATCCGTCTTGCCGTTCCGGGGGCTCTGACCGGACTTATCGCTAAGCCTCTCGCAGAGTTTGAGAAACTCCAATCATCGAATCACACACGCATAGAAATCAACAGTTACCAAAACATCAACGACATTCAGCCTGAAAATTTTGATCTCATGGTGTGCCTGCAAACGTTACCGAATGTCAGGATGGTTGCCTACGATATCGCCAGCATTTCATATGGAATTTTTGCCTCTCCTGACTTCATTGCACAAAACAAGAGCATCTCTGATCCGGCTCAGTTAGAAAAACTTCCGCTAATTCACTCGAAAAGCGAGAAAGTCCTCTTGCAGGGCCCTTTTCAAAGCATAACCATTACTGCAGAGCCTCAAATAAGAATTAATTCTGATGAAGCTATGATCAGTGCCGCTGTAGAAGGTTTGGGCATTGCTCTCCGCATCCCGCTGTGGGCTGCAGAACCCTTAGCAAAAAACGGCAAGTTAAGTCAATTACTTCCAAATTGGCATATTCCGAACGCACCCGTTTGGCTGCTCAAACATCCTGGCCGAAAAATATCCGCTCTGGAGAAACTGATACAGTTTTTAAGGAGGACCGGGACTTTTCATCCGACGCTAACAAAAACAGTGGAATAGAAGAAAAAGCTCACTTTGCTTAGGCACTCCCTCAACTCTCAAAAGCCTTAAATCTAGTTCAATCATCCCAACCTGAACTTGATTTAAGTTTCATTTTTAAACAAGACTCAACACCTTGATAATTCGAAATAGTTTTCATTTTCTTTCAAGGGGGTCGCCTCGACACAAAACGTCACAACTAACACATTTTATGACGGTATTATGCGAACAATGAGTGTAGATTACCGGCCTGAAGACATCCGTTTGAGTCTTCACAGTCTTTCATTTGAAGGGGATGAAAGATTTTGGTGTTGCATGAGATGAGGTTGTAGCCGCCGTGTTTTCCTCCTATGTCACGGCAGAGCTCCTTCATTTAAAACTCATTTGCTTATCCGGCGCCTGCGCGGCGTCGGATTTTTTTTGCTTTTTCACCTTAGAAAAAAGCGGCAGGCCGTTAGTCCAACCCACCGCTTTCTAAAATTCTAAAGAAGAAATTATTGCGGACCTGCTGCGTCTAGTTTCACGGGTTGTCCGTCAGCCGGTTTCTGCATTGGTTCCGCCGTTGATGGTTTAACGGTTTGTTTTTTGAGTTTTTCCGCCTCCTCGACTTCTCGAATCGCTTGCTGCTCCTCGATTAAGGCTTGGTCAATCCATCCGCCCCCCAACGCCTGATATACCTGCGCAACGGAATTCAAAGCTCGAGACTTCACTTCAGCCAAAGAGATCTGCTGCGGCAGTAAAGCTGTCTCTTATACACATCTCCGAGCCCACGAGACGCTCATGAATCT
>USHK01000113.1 GCA_900554375.1 uncultured Sutterella sp. | reverse complement strand
GAGCGTCTCGTGGGCTCGGAGATGTGTATAAGAGACAGAGATAATGCCGACCTCACGGTTGAAACCGGTCAGCGGATCGGGTTGATTGGCCGCAATGGAACCGGCAAAAGCTCGCTGTTAAAAGTACTGGCAGGCATTGAGAAGCTTGACAGCGGTGAACTGCATACGCAAAAGGGACTGCATGCTGTATACGTAGAACAGGAGCCTTACTTTCCCGAAGCTTCGACGGTAATGGAGTCTCTGGTCCTCAGAGGAAAACTGAACGAACTGCCGGATGAAAAAATGCGCTGGCAGATTCAAAGTCGCTTGTCGGAGTTTCTTCATAAGTTCGGACTGGATGAAAACCTCGACTTGAAGAAGGCTTCCGGAGGAGAAAAGAAAAAAGCAGCCTTGGCACTGGCTTTTGCGTTGGATGCGGATTTACTTTTATTAGATGAGCCAACCAACCACCTCGATATTGACGCCATACGGCAGCTTGAAAACATCATTTTGAATGAATTCAAAAAGTCTCGTTCTTTCGTAACCATTACCCATGATCGAGCCTTCCTTAATCGGATCGTTGATACGATTTGGGAGTTAGATCGCGGCGTCGTGAGAAGTTATCCCGGTTCGTTTGAGGCCTATCAGAGAAGGAAAGAAGATGAGCTTGCTGCAGAAGACAAGGCAAGGGCTGATTTTGACAAGGTTTGGACCCAGGAAGAGGCATGGATTCGCCGCGGAATAGAGGCACGACGTACCCGAAACGAAGGCAGAGTTCGACGTCTTGAGCAAATGCGAATTGAGCGGGAGCAAAGACGAGATCGGATTGGGAAAATTGATCTAAATTTAGATGCCGGAGAAAGGAGCGGCAAGGTTGTGGCCGAACTTGAAGGCGTCAATAAGAGTTTCGGCGACCGCTGTCTGATTAAAGATTTAACGCTGCGTGTTATGCGCGGTGACAAGCTTGGCCTGCTCGGTCCTAACGGCGTCGGCAAGAGCACACTTATTAAAATTATTTTGGGACAGCTTAAGCCGGACTCCGGTACCGTGCGTCTTGGGACAAATCTGCAAATTGCCTACTTTGATCAGCTGCGCAGCGAGCTCGATTCGACCAAGACACTGCAGGAAACTGTTTCTCCTGGCTCCGACTGGGTGGAAGTCGGAGGTGTTCGTAAACACGTGATCGGTTATTTAGGCGAATTCCTTTTTCCGCCGCATCGCGTTAACGTGAAGGTTTCCAGTCTTTCCGGCGGCGAGAGAAATCGCCTGCTGCTCGCAAAACTTTTTGCCAAACCGGCGAACCTCCTGGTCATGGATGAGCCCACCAACGACTTGGATATCGAATCCATCGAGATGCTGGAGTCGACGCTGGCGGAATATCCCGGGACGGTTTTATTGGTGACGCACGACCGATCATTTATGGATAACGTCGCGACGTTGACCATTGCTCCGGATAAGGATGGGGTTTGGACTTCTTATGTCGGCGGCTATGAGGAATGGCTCAAATGGCGCGATAAGAAGGAAAAAGAGGACCAGAAAGCTGCAGAGGATACGGCCGTCGAGGTAGCAGCTCAAGCCGAAAAGACACAGAAAACAAGACGCCGGAATGCGAAACCGGGACTCAGTTATAAAGAAAATAAACTCCTCCAGGAGCTTCCCGAGCAGATAGAGGCATTGGAAAATCGTCAGAATGAACTTGTTGAGCTTATGCAGCAGCCTTCTTACGGCAGCAAAGCGCCTGAGCAAATTCGGGCCGATGGTGATGAGATGCAGAAAATCGCAAAGGAGCTGGAAGAAAAGTACGCCCTTTGGGAAGAGCTGGAAGAAAAACAATCTCTTGCAAATTAGTATTTTTGGGTGCACGAAAGTCTTCCCAAAGGTTTTCGAAGCATTCAAAATAAAGGTAAGAACACTATTGAGAGGTTCTTACCATGAGAATGAAATTATTAAGAACAGCAGCCTGTTTTGCAGCATTAGGCTTGGCAGTATGTATAGCTGTTGACGCCCGTCCACCCGGACCGCCCCCCGGAGGGCCGGGATTCGGCCCGGGGCCCGGATTCGGCGCGCCCGGCTGGGGCGGACAGTTTCCGCCTCCTCGCCATCACCATAATCGGTGGCACGATTTCGGTCGCGATGTGCTGGGCGGAACCCTAGTGCTTGGTTTGGGATTGGGGTTGGCCAATGCTATCAATAACGCCACAACACCGGCTTATACGGCCCCGACTTATGTGCCGCCCTCTTATGTCGCACCGGCGTACGCTGCTCCGACCTATGCACTCCCGACATATACCGCGCCGGTTGTGGCCGCTCCGGTCGTTACTGCGCCTGTCGTGACAGCGCCAGTTGTAACTGCCCCGGTAGTCTCCGCCCCGGTGGTTACCGCTCCTGTCGTTACCGCGGCGGCTGTTCCCGGAAAGACGATGTATTGGTGCCAGGCCAGTAAGAATTTTTATCCTTACGTGACAGAATGCACCAGTGGTTGGGAGACTCGCGTCATGCCTTAGCCGAACCGTGGAAGTTCAAAGCCTTCGTTCTTAACCGGCGAGGGCTTTTTTATTAGTGAAACTACTTAAATTTTTGATCGTTTTCAATAGAATTTCAGCTTTACGCTGACAGTAGTATGGGATATTTGTGTGGAGAGAGAGTTGACTGAAACGAAAGAACAACGAGCTGAGGCACTTAACAGCTTAAGCACACTTTGTGATTTCTTTCAGAATCGTGTTCTGAAAGGACCGAGGGATGAAGCACTGAGAGAATTTAATCGGGCTACAAAAGAGTGGGTCTCAGTCACTTACAAGGAACTTGGCGAGAAAGTAAAAAATTGGCAGAGGGCTTTTGCCGATTTAGGGCTTAACAAAGGAGACCGTGTTGCGATGCTTCTGCCTAACGGTGTGAACGCGGTGTGCTTTGATCAGGCAGCTATGGCCAACTCTCTGGTGCCGGTTCCGCTTCACGCTATCGATACACCCGCTTCGAGTGCTTTCATTCTCCAGGACAGCGGTGCTTCTGTATTGGTCACTGATAAGAAGTCCAAATGGGAGAAAATTCAGGAAGCCGGATTTGACCTTTCCGCGATCAAAAAAGTCATCATCACGGAAGAATCGCCGGATGCGACAGGGCTTATCCAAGGATTAAGAGACTGGCTCAAAGCCGCTCCTAAAGACATTCAGCTACCTGAACAGCCTAAAGTCGACGATTTAGCCTGTATTGTTTATACATCCGGAACCACCGGTAAGCCGAAAGGCGTGATGCTCACCCATAAAAACATCACGAGCAACGTCCGATCTACCTTAGCGCATGTCAAGCCGGAGATCGGTGATATTTTCCTTTCATTTTTACCTCTTTCCCACATGTTTGAGAGAACGGCAGGCTACTATTTGGCCTTGGCAACAGGCTCTACAATCGTTTTTAACCGTTCTCTCCAATATCTCGCAGAAGACTTCAAGATCGCAAAACCGAATGTTCTGATTTCTGTGCCGCGAGTCTATGAACGAATTTATGCCAAGCTCAATGACGCGCTGGCTAAAAAAGGAAGAATTCAGGCAGGGCTGTTTCATATGGCTGTCAATGCTGGTTGGAAGAATTTCTGCAAGAAAAACTCTATAAAAACGGCTGACTCCCGGGGCTCAACATTCGACAGCTTAGTGAATGCCACCGTCGGAAAAAAGATTTCTGAAAAATTGAAGTCGCAGTTCGGCGGAAGATTGCGCGTAGCCATCAGCGGGGGCGCTTCTCTTAATCCTGAGGCGGCAAAGGTTTTCTGCGGACTTGGCCTCCCGGTCATCCAAGGCTACGGCATGACAGAAACTTCCCCGATTATCAGCGGCAATAACGTTACGGACAATGATCCCGCTACAGTTGGTCGCGCATTGAAAGACGTCTCAATCCGCTTGGGGGAACGGGAAGAAATTCAAATTAAGGGCGATTTGGTCATGAAGGGGTACTGGAACCGGGAGAAGGATACGAGGAATGCCTTTACCGAGGACGGTTGGCTAAGGACGGGAGATCAAGGCGCATACGACGGAGAGGGCAGACTGAAAATCGTCGGAAGAATTAAAGAAATTCTTGTGACATCTACCGGTGAGAAGATCTCTCCGGTTGATATAGAAAGTGCGCTGGAAACACTTCCGCTTTTCCGACAAACGTACGCGGTAGGCGACGGGATGCCTTATATTGCGGTGTTGATTTCCCTGGATCCTAATCTTTGGGAGAAATTTGCCGCAGAACAAGGCGTAAATCCGAAAGATCCCGACTCTCTACATGCTCCGGCCGTGCGCAAAAAAATGCTGGAAATGGTTAAAAAGGCATGCCGTACATTCCCTGCGTACGCAGTTCCCAAAAACCTTGCGCTCACATTGGACGAGTGGACAATTGACAACGGGCTGCTGACTCCCACCTTGAAACTCAAGCGCTCTCCGATGCAGGCAAGGTACGGACACCTAATTGATGAGATGTATAAAGGCGCAAAGAAGAGCCGGATTTAAAAGAGACCTCCTTATAATCGATCTCCTGTCTCCAAAATAACACTGGTAGAAGCAATGGAAGAACGTTCTACAGAAACTATTCGCAATGCCTACAAAGGCAACGTTAAGCACGGGAAATCTGAAGCTATTGCGCCGAAGTGGGTTCTGCAAAGTACGGAAGCAGTGATGCAATACTATCTCGACCGGGATCTCACGCTTGATCGCTGCGTCCTTGAGAAGTTTCCGCTTCCTCAGGAAGGGCACAAATATATGCTGTATGCGCATATTCCCTTCTGCAAGACGCTGTGCTCTTACTGTACTTTCCACCGATTCCTTTTCAAGGAATACAAGGCCCGCGAATACTTTGTGAATCTTCGCAAAGAAATGGAAGCCGTTCACGCTATGGGGTATGACTTCACGTCGATGTACGTCGGCGGCGGAACAACGACCGTGCTGATGGACGAGCTCGTTAAGACACTGGAGCTTGCTAAAAAGTTGTTTCCCTCCATCAAGGAGGTCTCGGTTGAAACCGATCCTCAGATTATGGGCGATCCGCAGATTCATATGCTTCAAGGCCTGGTGGATCGTATGTCCATCGGGGTTCAGAGTTTCGATGACGGCATTCTGAAAATGACCGAGCGCGATAAGTTCGGCACAGGGCAAGAAGTTTTTGAACACATTGCAAAAGCACAGGAACTTTTTCCGATTTGCAATGTAGATATGATCTTCGGATTCAGAGGACCTGTCTCTTATACACATCTCCGAGCCCACGAGACGCTCATGAATCTCG
>USHK01000112.1 GCA_900554375.1 uncultured Sutterella sp. | reverse complement strand
CGAGATTCATGAGCGTCTCGTGGGCTCGGAGATGTGTATAAGAGACAGCTACGATTTACAACGAACCTTTTTTCGTTCAAATCTTTAAAGACCAGGATATCGACGTCAAACGTGCCGCAAATCTTGCCGGCATGAGCCATGAAGAATTCAGCACGCTGAATCCTTCTTTCAACCGTCCCGTTATTGTTGCTTCTCACAATCACTCGATGTTAATGCCGACGGATAAGCTCGACCAATTTATCGAAAACTTGGTCGCTTATCGTACCAGCGGAAAACCCCTCTCCAGCTGGACCACTTACCGAGTACAGCCTGAGGATACCGTTGCTTCGATCGCACGCAAGGCACACATGACAGAAGCCGCGCTGCGAGAGGCCAACCAAATACCGGCCGGCAGAAGAATTAAACCCGGATCCTTGGTTCTCGTCAGCAAAGCCAGCGGATTAGGCAACGCCGAAGACATTTCTTCCGATACGATTGATGCCTCTTTCGCTTTAGCGCAAGACTATCGCCGCGTGACCTATCGCGTACGCCGCGGAGACAACATGAAAAGTGTGGCACGCCGCCTGGGTGTTTCTCCGGCAACAATCATGAAGAGCAACGGCTTGCGCTCTCAACGGCTGCGCGTCGGCCAGACACTTCGCGTCAATGTGCCCATCGTCACGCGTCAGACAACGACCTCGCGCCCGGCTACCACGAGGAGCACACCCGACACCCCGGTCGCATCCACCAAGTTCTACGTCGTACGAAAAGGCGATACGCTCTACAGCATCGCTAACCGCTACGGCATCACAGCGGCTGCATTGAGAAATGCCAACAACATTTCCGGCAACAACATTTCCGTCGGTCAGCGTCTAACCATTAACGCTGCCGGCACCCCGACCAAGCGTCACGTGGTCTTAGAAGAAGTTCCTCCTAAAGTACAAAAGCAGGTCAGCAAGCGTCCTTTGGCCAAAAAGAAGATCTACAAAGTCAGGAAAGGCGACACGCTTTTCTCTATTGCATCTTCAGCCAACATGTCAGTCAACCAACTGAAAAAATTAAACGGCATCCGTAATAACAGTCTCAAGGTCGGACAAACACTGAAACTAGCGCAGTAGCACTAACCTTCTTTTCAGGCGCAGCGTACTTTTTAGCACTGCGCTTTTGTTTTACCTTCTCGTTTTGTTGAGACGGCTTGGTTCCGGGATTCGTTGGCTTTTTGCTACGCTTAGGACCGTTTTCCTTTTCCTGAATTCGGCAAGATTTGAACTTTTGATCACAAACTCGCTTAATATTCCATGAGTTTAGAAATTTCTCAGGAAGAACAATGAGTTTGCTCAAAGACAAAAAAATCTTGCTAACGGGTGTGTTATCCAACCGTTCTATCGCCTATGGCATTGCAAAAGCCTGTCATCGTGAAGGCGCTCAGCTTGCTTTCACTTACCAAAACGAAAGATTCCTGGACCGTATTACAGGCTTTGCTAAAGAATTTGACAGCGAAATCGTCCTTCCGCTAGATGTGGCAGACGACGCTCAGATTTTTGCTCTGGCCGAGGCTCTCAAGACTACATGGGGAACCTTAGACGGTGTAGTTCACTCCATAGGTTTCGCTCCGCGCGAAGCGATTCAAGGTGATTTCTTAGAGGGTCTATCCCGGGATGCCTTCAAAACGGCTCTGGACATTTCCGCCTATTCGTTCCCGGCGCTCGCCAAGGCGCTTGTCCCCCTAATGGAGGGCCATCCTTCATCGGTGCTGACACTCACTTATTTAGGCAGCGAGCGCGTTGTACCGAACTACAACACTATGGGTGTCGCCAAGGCCGCTCTCGAAGCTTCTGTTCGCTATCTCGCCAATAGCCTCGGACCCAAAGGTATTCGTGCAAACGCGATTTCCTCCGGGCCGATCAAAACTCTGGCTGCCAGCGGTATCAAGGACTTCTCCAAGATCTTGAAGTACATGGAAACGGCCGCTCCGCTCAGACGCACGGTCACCATCGATGAAGTCGGCAATACGGCTGCCTTCCTGCTCTCTGACTACGCTTCCGGCATTACGGGCGATAATGTATATGTTGACGCCGGCTTCCACGCCGTTGCTGTCCCTGATATTTTGGAATAAGGATTCAATATGCATTTTTGGGCTTTCATCGGAAGTCTTCTGCTTGCCTCGGGCGTTGCTATGGGCGCTTACGGTGCGCATGGTTTACGGGCCATTGTGGATGTGCCTCGTTCCATAGAAGCCTTTGAATACGCTGTTCAATACCAACTGATCAGTGCGTTAGGTTTCTTTGCGATCGCTTGGGCAACCAATCATTTCAAAGCCGGCCTGGTTAACCTAGCCGGTCTTCTGCTTCTGATCGGCTCGGTCGGCTTTTCGCTGAGCATTTACTTACTGGTCCTTGCTCAGTGGAGACCATGGCCCCTCGTCACCCCGATCTCCGGCGGATTTATGATCGCCGCCTGGATCGTCATGGCCATAGCCTGCCTGACCTCTAAGCCGAAACACAGCTCTTTCTATTAACCCGTTTTGTTCCTGAAGATCGATGCTCTCTTCTCTGCCATATCCGCTTTTATTTGTGTCCGACTGCTCAGAGCAGCCGCCGCAAAAGTATATCGACAGGTATTTGAGCCCGGCGCTGCTGAAATATGCGGCTGACCATCCTCTGGAACAAAACGCTGTCCTTTGGAGCCGCCTGCTCCTTCTGTCCATTCCGTATCAGCAATACCCCGACGATCCCCCTTTGATGATCGTCTCGGATCGTTTTACCAAAAGTCTGACACTTGGCGGAGATTCCTATCATTACTGCAAAATAGACTGGCAAGGAAACAATTTGGCATTGGTTGTCTCCGATCTTCCCGTTTTTCTGTCTTTTCGATCATTTGACTCCGTCAATGACCATCTGAAAGAAATTGCCCGACTTCGTTTCCCTGCGATCATTAACAATTGGATTGACCGTCAGGAGAATCCGGAACTCGCCTTCTACCAATATTGGACACTGAACGAGTGCCTAAAGGACCGCAGCGATCCCACGGTTCGAATCAAAATTGACGATGATGATTGCTTAACCGTCAAAGGCTCGAGCGTACTCCTGCGTGAAACCTTCCAATTTTGGACATCTGAGGATTGGATCTGTACGGTTCAAGGACCGGCCTTAACAAATTTACTTTACGAGGTTCGAAAACCGGAAAAGACCCTTCAGCTGCTTGACGAGGCTTTCGAAAAATTTGGCAGAGAATAGACAATGACTAAAGAATTCAACACCGTCGGAGTTTTCGGAAAACGAGACTCTCTCGATTACGAACCCCTGCGCATTATTGCCGAACTGCTCATTAAATCCGGACGCCAAGTTCTGCTGGAGAAAAAACCGGCCGAAGCACTTTCGCTCGGCGAAGGTTATACCCGAGACGAAATCGGCAGGAAATCCGACCTCATCATCATCTACGGCGGTGACGGCACCTTCTTAGGCGTTTCGCGCCGAATGGCACATTACGATGTGCCATTCATCGGCATTAATGCCGGACGACTCGGCTTTGTTACCGATATTCCATCTGACAAAATGGTCGAAGAAATCACCGAGATCCTCAGCGGTCACTATTACACGGATACTCGGTGCCTCTTGGAGGGTGTTCAGCTCCGGGACGGTAAAGAGATTTACCGTAACGTCGCCGTCAACGAAATCTGCGTTTCACGCGGCAACTCCGGCGGCATGATTGAGGTTTCGGTCTCAGTTAATAAGCTTCCGATGAGTCGCCAAAGAGCAGACGGTTTAATTGTTTCCACGCCGACCGGTTCGACGGCTTATGCGCTGAGTGTCGGCGGACCGATGATTTATCCTTCGGTTGCCTGCACGCTTCTTATTCCGGTTGCGCCGCATTCCTTAGCGAATCGGCCGATCGTGATTCCGGAGAACTCCTTGGTCGAAATTACCGTGACAGATATGAGAGATGCCACGCTTTATTTCGATATGCAGGATAATTCCGAAGTTTTAGTAGGGGATATCATTAAGGCCTCTCCTTACCCTCATCGCGTTAAAATTCTCCATCCGAGTCGACACAACTACTTCGATACGTTGTGCAAAAAACTACATTGGAACTATCTTCCCACGGACCGATAATCTCTCATGCTCTGTTCACTGAATATTCGCGACTTTGTCATCGTTGACAAACTTGATTTGGAATTTTCAGACGGTTTTACTGCACTCACCGGTGAAACCGGCGCAGGCAAATCGATCCTCATTGACGCACTGCAGCTTCTGTTCGGCGCTCGCTCCGATCCGGAAGTTATTCGAGCAGGTGCCCAAAAGTCAGACTTAACAGCCTGCTTTACGATCAACGACAAGATCAAAACCTGGCTTGAAGAGCGTGAGTTATCCGGCGTCAACTGTGAACTGGTTTTAAGAAGAACTTTGGACATCAAGGGACGAAGCCGCTCCTGGATTAACGGCACGCCGTGCTCGCTGTCTCAATTGAAAGAACTTAGCCACATGCTGGTTGTCGTACACGGCCAGCATGCCCACCAGTCACTGCTTCGCAAAGGCTCCCAGCTTGAGATGCTGGATGCCTACTCGGGTTTGCGTCCGCAGGTTGATGCAGTTCGTTCCGCTTGGACGCAGTGGCGTGAGGCTCAAAAGACGTTAGAAGATGCTCGTGAAAAACAAGCGTTCAATCAAGCCGAGCTTGAACGCATGAAATGGTTCTTAGAGGATATGAAAGAGCTTTCTCCTGTCAAGGGTGAATGGGCTCGGATCAATGAAGAACACACACGGCTTTCTCGCTACAACGACATTATTGATTCTTGTCAAAAGGCTCGAGAAGCTTTGACAGAGGCTGACTACAGTGCATTAGAGCTTGTCGATTCAGCCATCAGTGCCATCGGAGACGTTTCCGACGTTGATGCGAAACTTGAGAAGATCTACGCGCAGCTCAACGACGCTCGAGAAATTATTGATTCGGCCTCGGATGATGTCGAACATTATCTAGACCGCACGGATTTTGACGAAGGCCGTTTCGAAGAACTCGATCAAAGAATTAACCTGTATCTCGAACTCGCACGCAAATACCATGCCGAGCCGGACGAACTTTATGCACTCATGCAGAAAGTTACCGAAAAGGCCGCTGAAATGGAAGGGCTGAGTGATCTGACAACACTCTTTAATAAAGCGCACGAAGCAAAGACTCAGTATGACAAACTTGCGGCAGAACTCTCTAAAGCTGCCTCTTATACACATCTCCGAGCCCACGAGACGCTCATGAATCTCGTA
>USHK01000111.1 GCA_900554375.1 uncultured Sutterella sp. | reverse complement strand
GAGATGTGTATAAGAGACAGTTCGCCGGTAACTCCGTTAAAGAACGCCTCACCGCTGGTTGCCCCATATAGAACTGTGTTGCCCGCGATGATGTTTTCATCTCCTCTGCCGCGGAAATCCGTCGGGCAGCGAACGATGATGCGGCCGCCCGATAAACCTTTACCGACATAGTCATTAGCTTCTCCGACTAAATCGAGCGTTACACCGTTGGCCAAGAATGCTCCGAAGGATTGACCGGCGGTACCGGTAAGCTGAATGTGCAGTGTATCTTCGGGCAGTCCCTCTGCGCCCCAGCGGCGAATAATTTCAGAAGAAATCTTTGTGCCAACCGTGCGGTGAATATTCTTGATCGGAGAGATGAAACTGACCTTCTCCTTCTTCTCAATTGCATTTCGGCAAAGATCCAGCAGCTGGTAATCCAACTCTTTTTCTAAACCGTGATCCTGCTTGATGCTCTGGCGGCGCTTGTTGGGATCGTCCACTTCCGGCTGATACAGTACGCGGGACAGATCCAGATGGGCACACTTTGTCGGATGCATCTTCTTCTGGCGCAGAAGATCCGCGCGACCGACTAAGTCTTCGAACTTACGGATACCCAAGCTCGCCATAATTTCCCGAACTTCTTCAGCGACGAAGAAGAAGTAGTTCACCACGTGCTTTGGTTCGCCGTGGAAACGTTTTCTCAGTTCAGGATCCTGAGTTGCGATACCGACCGGACAAGTGTTGAGATGACACTTACGCATCATCATGCAGCCTTCCACAACCAGCGGAGCAGTTGCAAAGCCGAACTCGTCTGCACCCAGCAGCGCTCCGATCACGACGTCTCGCCCCGTTTTAATTTGACCGTCAACTTGGATTCGGACGCGATCGCGAAGGTTGTTAATCACCAGGGTCTGCTGTGTCTCGGATAGACCCTGCTCCCATGGTGTCCCCGCAAACTTAATGGAAGAGAGCGGAGAAGCTCCGGTTCCGCCGTCGTGACCTGCAATCACAATGTGATCTGCTTTGGCTTTGGCAACTCCGGCTGCGACTGTTCCTACACCCTGTTCGCTGACGAGCTTCACGCTGATGTCCGCCTTATCGTTGGCCATCTTAAGATCTCGGATCAGTTGTGCTAAGTCCTCGATCGAGTAAATATCGTGATGCGGGGGTGGCGAGATCAAACCTACGCCGGGGATGGAATAACGCAGCTGGGCAATGTATTCGCTGACCTTGTGTCCGGGAAGCTGACCGCCTTCACCGGGCTTGGCGCCTTGACTCATCTTGATCTGAATCTGATCTGCACTGGACAAGTAGGCTTCTGTCACGCCGAAACGTCCGCTCGCGACTTGTTTGATGCGGGAGCGCAAAGAGTCGCCTTCTTCAAGAGGAACGTCCGCCACAATGCGGTCTTCTCCGAGAATCGACTTCAGCGTGTCGCCCTTTTTAACAGGTGAATGGCCTTCACGCATTTCGGCTTCATAGCGCTTCGGATCCTCTCCTCCTTCGCCGGTATTGCTCTTACCGCCGATTCGGTTCATCGCGACAGCGAGAACAGCGTGGGCCTCTGCGGAAATGGAACCCAAAGACATGGCGCCGGTCGCAAAACGCTTCACAATCTCTTTTGCCGGTTCAACTTCTTCAAGCGGAATCGCTTTGGAAGGATCGACATTAAACTCCATCAGGCCGCGCAGGGTCATCTGACGTTTGCTTTGGTCATTAATGATTTCGGCGTATTCTTTGTAGGTCTGATAGGAGTTGCCGCGAGTTGCGTGCTGAAGTTTGGCAATCGCCTCTGGAGTCCACATATGTTCTTCGCCGCGAGCTCTCCACTGATATTCTCCTAATGTCGGAAGCAGCTTATGACGATGATTCTTATCGGCAAAAGCTTCCTTGTGCTGCTCAATCGCTTCGCGCATTACGTCAAAGATGCCCAAACCGCCGACCTTGCAGCTGGTTCCCGGGAAGTAGCGATCGACGAATTCTTTATCCAAGCCCAGCACTTCGAAGATCTGAGCACCGCGGTAACTCATATAAGTCGAGATGCCCATCTTGCTCATAATCTTCTTGAATGTCTTACCGATGGCATGGATGTAATTCTGAGTTGCCGTCTTAGCGTCAATGCCGCTCGGGTTGCCGGGTTTGTAGAGCTGTTCGATGGTTTCGAGGGCAAGATACGGATGAATGGCTTCTGCACCATACGCGGCCAAAACGGCCATATGATGTGTCTGCAGTGCGCTTCCGGTTTCTATGACCAGCCCGGTATGCGTACGAAGTCCAGCCGCAATTAAATGCTGATGGATCGCGCTAATTGCAAGCGGCATCGGAATCGCAACACGTTCTTCATTCATCTTTCGATCCGTAAGGATCAGGATGTTGTAACCGTCTTTGACGGCATCAACAGCCCGAGCACAAAGTGAAGCCAAACGAGCCTCAACACCTTCTTCGCCCCAGGCCACGCGATAAGTCGTGTCAATTTCATAAGAACGGAATTTATCGCCGGTGTATCGATCGATTCGGCGCATCTTAGCCATTTCTTCCACACCTAGAATCGGCTGAGACAATTCCAAACGAAGCGGCGGATTAACGTTGTTGATGTCCAGTAGATTAGGACGAGGACCGACAAAAGAAACCAGCGACATCACCAACTGTTCACGGATCGGGTCAATCGGAGGATTGGTAACCTGAGCAAACAGCTGACGGAAGTACTGATAGAACGGCTTAGCGCGGTGAGAGAGCATCGCAAGCGGTGTGTCGTTGCCCATGGAGCCAATCGCTTCCGCGCCCTTTTCCGCCATCGGACGCAACACAAACTTGATATCGTCCTCCCCATAACCGAAGGCTTCCTGCCGTTTGATCAGAGGGACCGGATTATTGTTCGGCAGCGGTGGGGGAGCCACCACGTCGGAAAGATGAATATTCAGGCGCTTGGTCCACTCTTTGTATGGATTGCTCAGAGCCAGCGTGCGTTTAATTTCTTCGTCTTCAATAATGCGGCCCTGCTCGGTGTCGATCATGAACATCTTGCCCGGCTGCAGGCGCCATTTCTTTTTAATTTGGCTTTGAGGGATCGGGAGTGTTCCGGCTTCTGAAGCCAAAATCACAATATCATCGTTGGTGAGGATGTAACGTCCCGGACGTAAGCCGTTTCGGTCGAGCACGGCGCCGATGCGTACTCCGTCAGTGAATCCGACGGCCGCCGGACCGTCCCAAGGTTCAAGCATGGCTGCGTAGTATTCATAGAACGCGCGCTGGGCCGGATCCATCTGTCCTTTTGCCTGCTCCCAGGCCTCAGGAATCGTCAGCATCACAGCCTGAGCAAGCGGGTAACCGCTCATGACCAAGAGCTCAAGCATGTTATCCAAGCACGCTGTGTCGCTTTGGCCTTCGTAAATGATCGGCAGCAGTTTCTTGACGTCGTCTCCCAAGACGGCTGTTTCAACAGCACGTTCACGGGCCCTCAGCCAATTAAAGTTACCTTTAACCGTATTGATTTCACCGTTATGTGCGAGCATACGGTAAGGATGAGCCAATTCCCAGCTCGGGAAAGTATTGGTGGAGAACCGCTGGTGAACCAATGCAATAGAACTGACAACCCGGGGATCACTGAGGTCTTTATAGTAAAGACCGACTTGGTCGGCCAGCAGCAGACCTTTATAGACAATGGTCTTGGTCGACATCGACGGCACATAAAACTCTTTGCCGTGCTTGAGCTTCAAAGCCTGAATCTTGTGACCGGCAAGTTTGCGAATCACGTACAGTTTGCGCTCAAGGGCGTCCGGCACCATGACGTCGGGGCCGCGGCCGATGAAGATCTGGCGAATCACCGGAGCGGTTTCCAAAACGGTCTGAGACATCTTGATGGAAGTGTCGACCGGAACGTCTCTCCAGCCTAAAACTACCTGCCCCTCGGCTTTGACAACACGTTCGAGTTCCTGCTCACAGGCACGGCGGGAAGCATGTTCACGGGGCAGAAAGATCATGCCGACGCCATAGTCGCCCGCCGGAGGCAGAAGGATATTCTGTTTTGCCATCTCAGCGCGGAAAAAGGCATCCGGGATCTGGATCAAAATACCCGCACCGTCACCGCACAGCGGATCAGCGCCGACGGCGCCGCGGTGATCAAGATTTTTAAGAATTTGAAGGGCCTGCGTCACGATTTCATGACTTGCCTGACCTTTAACACTGGCGACAAAACCTACGCCGCAAGCGTCATGCTCATAAGCAGGATCGTAGAGTCCGTGCTCGGCAGCATCTTTCCTTTGGTCTGAGCGAGTGCTCATGGGGTTCTCCTGAAAGGTTTTTTATTGAAGACTTTTTTGTTATAGAAGATTTAACTTCTCAAAATACAAAGAATTATTTTTATCTGACACTAATATATAAAATTCTTTTCTCCTTTTTGCGGAAATAAGTGACAGATTAAATTGCTTTTTCTCCTCCCTCCTTGCGGGGGCGACCTCGCCCGCGTTGCGGCTGCATGCGTTCAGGCTCAACGCCCATCGACTCCAAGAACTTCTTTTCAGCCAGCGGCCAGCCGCGTTTCACACAAGCCATTAGTTGTTCCCCGAACTCCTTGTCAGGACCTCTGTCAAAAAGATCCTTGTAATTTTTTTGCCGCTCAAAAGGCGTGTTTCCTAACGCCCAGTACTCTTGCGACGGAACCATAAAGTAATCGCTTCGGAAGCCGGCATGGTGAAAATAACTGCTCCAAGGATAGAACTGCGGCTCGCCGTAGCCGTAAACAAACGGCAGCCACTCCATGTAGATGGTTGCAGTTAAGAGCCGGCCTCTTCCTTGAAGCAGCGAAGACTCGAAACGTCCTTGCCAAATCTTGCCATTACGCGAAAACTCGTCGTTGAAATAATGACTGTAGAGCCGGCTCAGCTGCTGCACAAATCGGGAAAGATCCTCCGCTTTTTCGCGAGGCGTCAGCAGCAGATGGATTTGGTCCGTAAAAACCGCAAAGGCTGAAATGTCGGTGTTGTAAGCACGAGAGCCGTCAGAAAAAATTTGAAAAAGTTTCTCGATGTTCTTTTCAAACGGAATCAAAGAAATCTCCGGCACACTTCTGAGAACGACATAGTGTGCCTGCTGAGCAGCAGACAATCGGGTCAAACGGGTCATGGGAGTTGGGTCTATGGATTTTTCGTTATCTTAACCAGGCAAATAGCGATTAGTTGGCCAAGCCGTTAAAAAACAACTGCGCTTCAACTGCTTCACCTGTCTCTTATACACATCTCCGAGCCCACGAGACGCTCATGAATCTCG
>USHK01000110.1 GCA_900554375.1 uncultured Sutterella sp. | reverse complement strand
AGTAGGTAGTCTCCGGGCTCTCCATTAAAGACAAACCTCTTGGACCTAACCGTTCAAGAGGTTTTGTTGTTTCTACACCCGCAACTATCCTCAAATTTCTTTTTTTCAATGCGGTTTTTCAGTCGCCTCATGTTATAAATTTTCTATTACTAACTGCTTTTTCATAGGAGATTAATCATGAGACGACTCGTAGCAATTGCGATGACTTGTGCTGCAATGGGTATTGGCATTTCTTCCGGTGCTTACGCAGCTACTTTCAAATGGGCTAGTCAAGGGGACATATTAACTTTTGACCCTCACGCGCAAAACGAGGCTTTTAATAACACTGCCAACTCTTATGTTTACGAGGCGTTAGTTAATTTAAAAAAAGGGAAAGTCGAGCCAAGCCTTGCAGAGAGCTGGACTTCTGTCCCCGAAGGTTTTGTTTTTAAACTCCGCAAAGGTGTGAAATTTCACGAGGGAGAGGATCTGACCGCTGAAGATGTTGCCTTCTCCATTAATCGCGCCCTCCATCCGATTTCTCAATTCAAAACATTTACGGCCGGCATTTTGGGGGCTGAAGCCCTTTCGAACGGCGATGTTTTGATCAAAACTATTAATCATTCCCCTGTCCTTCTTAATCAGCTTGCCTATCTCAGAATTTTGAATAAAGCCTGGGCTGAAAAGCATGGTGCAACCGCGCCGCAGAATTTTGTTGCTAAGGAAGAGGCATATGCAGCAAAACATGCGAACGGTACCGGTCCATTCAAACTTCAATCTCGTGAAGTTGATATCAAAACAGTTTTTGTTGAAAATCCTGATTGGTGGAATAAAGCCAATAAAGTCGGAAACGTCACTGAGGGTATCTATACCCCTATTAAATCGGCTGCGACCCGTATGGCTGCATTGTTGTCCGGAGAGGTAGATTTTGTCCCTGACCCTGCAACTCAAGACATTCAGCGTCTGAAGAATAATCCTAAAGTCAAACTTCAGTCCGGTCCGGAGCTCCGCGTGCTAATGATCTCTCTGGACCAGATGCGGGATGAATCTCCTTATGTCTTTGTGGACGGTAAAAAAACGGACAAGAATCCTTTCAAAGATATAAGAGTGCGTCAGGCCTTATACCAGGCAATCGATATCAAGACGCTTCAGCGTGCGGTGATGAGAGGATTTTCTATTCCGAACGGTACGATTGTTTCCTCTGAAACGAACGGCTGGAGTGCAAAGGCCGCCGACCGCCTGCCCTACGATCCTCAGGCTGCTAAAAAACTTCTGGCCGAAGCTGGTTATCCCAATGGTTTTGAATTTACGCTTGATTGCCCCAACAACCGCTATATCAACGATGAAGCCATTGGTAAAGCTCTGGCCGGAATGTGGGCCAAGATTGGTGTGAAAGTAAAGGTCAATGCGATTCCTCGTGCGAATTATTTCCCCAAAGTTCTCCGTTATGACTCCTCAGTTGGTATGGTCGGCTGGGGAGCTTCTACTCAGGATGCTTTGTTCCCGCTCCAGTCTTTAGTTGAGACGGTTGACGTCAAAAAAGGCAATGGTCTTTCTAATATTGGGCGCGTCTCCGATCCGGAGCTTGATGCTTTGATTGAAAAAATCAAAGAAGAAGAAAACGTTGACAAACGCAATGAACTGATCGAACAGGCTCTGCTTCGCGTCAATAAGAATATTTATGTTCTTCCTCTTCATACACAAGTCATTAACTGGGCTCTGAAGAACAATATAGAAGCTCCTCTTCGTGCGGATGACCGCTTGGAGCTGGATAAAGTAGTGGTGAAGTAATTCTCTTTTTGGCCGGGAACGGCTTTCCCGGCCTATCGACTCCCGAAAGGATGCCGACAGATGTTCTCGTTTGTTATAAAACGTCTGCTCCAGGCAATATTGGTCATGCTTATCGTGACCTTGATTGCATTTCTGTTGTTCCAGTTTGTAGGTGACCCCGTTACCCAAATGCTGGGTCAGGAAGCAACTGAGGCTGATCGACTTGCGCTAACGCGTGAGTTAGGGCTTGATCAGCCGATATGGAAACAGTTTGGAGCGTTTATCGCTAATAGTCTCCATGGTGACTTTGGTATGTCGTTACGTCAAGGTGTGCCTGTGGTTGACTTATTTAAAGAAAAAATGCCGGCCACGCTCGAACTCGCATTTTTCTCAGCAATGGTGGCGACACTCATCGGAATTCCTCTGGGTGTGTTTGTTGCGCTGAAGAGGAATTCTATTTTGGCGAGCTGGCTCATGGGCTTATCGCTCGTAGGGATCTCGCTGCCGACATTTTTTATCGGTATTTTGCTGATCCTTGTATTTTCCGTCTGGCTTGGTTGGCTTCCGTCTTACGGAAGAGGAGAAACGATTGCGTTCGGCTGGTGGACGACGGGCCTCCTCACCGGAGATGGTCTAAAGCACATTATCCTTCCCGCAGTGACCTTGGCAATTTTTCAAATTGCTCTGGTTATGCGATTAGTACGCAGTGAAATGCTGGAAGTGATGCGCACAGATTACATTCGTTTTGCGCGTGCCAGAGGCATTCCGAAGCGAAAAATCTTTTTTAGACATGCTTTGAAAAATACGCTTTTGCCGGTGATTACGATTACTGGACTTCAGATCGGGGGCATCATCGCCTTTTCGATCGTGACCGAAACCGTGTTTCAGTGGCCGGGCATGGGACTGCTGTTTATTCAGGCGGTTCAGTTTGCGGATATTCCCGTTATGGCGGCCTACCTCTGTCTAATTTCACTTATTTTTGTCGTCATTAACCTCATTGTTGATTTGCTCTACCTGGCAGTAGATCCGAGGCTGAAATCAGACGCAGCAAGCAAGGAATAAAAAATGAACAGCGTTAATTTAGATAATTTTGCAGATCCTTTTTTTCTCGGAGAAACTAAGGAAGAACTGCGTCGCATCCGGCGGGATTTTCATGCCCATCCTGAAATTGGTTTGGTGACCCCGAGAACCTCGCGCATCATTGCTGATTTATTGAAAAACTACGGTGTTGACGAAGTCCATGAAGGTATTGGCGGGGACGGAGTAGTAGGTGTTATTTACGGGAAGCTTCCGCGAGCCGCGGCAGTTGGATTGAGAGCAGATATTGATGCGCTCCCTTTAAAAGAATTATCCAATCATGATCATGTGTCTAAAGTTGAAGGCGCAATGCATGCTTGCGGGCACGACGGCCATGCGGCAGCGCTGCTGGGCGCGGCAAAGAAACTTGCAGCAGAAAGGAATTTCGGAGGCAAAGTTATTGTTGTTTTCCAACCAGGAGAAGAGGGCTGGTCGGGCGCAAAGCACATGATGGAAGACGGTCTGTTTGAACGTTTCCCGATGCAGGAAATTTACGCCTTCCATAATTCATCTGCGATCGAACCCGGACGTATCGCGTTGAACTACGGAGCGATGCAGGCAGCTGCGGATGCATTTACGATCGTTGTGAAGGGCAAAGGGGGACATGCTTCTCGTCCGAACCTAAATCACGATCCCGTCGTTGCGGCGGCCCATATCATTTTGGCACTTCAAACGATTGTGTCGAGGGAAGTTGATCCTTTGGAAACGGCGGTGGTGTCGTGCTGCTCTCTTCAGGCTGGCGACCCGCGCGCGCAGAGTGTGTGTCCTGATTCCTGCCAAATCGTCGGCACCGCTCGTACCTTCTCTCCTGAAGTCAGAGACTTAGTGGAAAAAAGAATCGGAGAGATCAGCGCCTCTATTGCCCTAGGGTTGGGATGCACGGCCGAGACGGATTATGGTCGGTTTTATCCTCCCTGCATCAACACGCCCGAACAAGCAGCTTTTATAGCGGATATCGCTGCAGGATTTGTAGGCGAAGAAAATGTTGACCGAAATTATCCGAGAATGGCCGGCGGAGAGGATTTCGCTTTTATGCTGGAAAAGGTTCCAGGGGCCTATATTCGAATCGGTCAGGGGGGCGCCTCGGCTCATAATCCATACTTCGACTTCAATGACGAGATTCTGCCTCTGGCGGCCAGCGTGATGGCAGCAACGGCTGAAAAACGGCTTCAAAAATTGAATGGCGGAGGTGAAGGTGCTGAGTAAAAACAGCGGACGGCCGTCCGCATTCAAGCGTTTTTTAGAAAGCGACTTGATGTGGAAGTTTCTGCATTCTCCGGCCGCGATCATCAGCTTTGTGGTTTGCGCCGGTCTGCTGCTTTCTGCTTTTTTCGCAAGCTGGATTGCGCCTTATGATCCTTTTGATTTAACTTCATTCGATCTTTCGGACGCTTTCTTGCCGCCAGCTTGGATGGAAGGCGGTAGGTGGCAGTTTCTGCTGGGGACTGACGACCAGGGTAGGGATCTGCTCTCTGCCATTTTGTATGGCCTGCGCGTTTCTTTGGAGATCGGATTGTCCTCCGTGTTTATTTCCGTCGCATTAGGAGTCTCACTGGGCTTGATTTCAGGGTATGCGGGCGGAATGACCGATGCAGTCATCATGAGGTTTTGTGATGTGATGCTGAGTTTTCCGGCAATCCTTCTGGCGCTCCTGATTGACGGCATTATTCGCGTGATTCTGCCGGAGAGCATGCATGATCAGGCCGCGTACGGCGTCCTCATTTTTGCAATTTCCCTTTCGGGCTGGGTGCGCTATGCCCGCACGGTTCGAGGCGCAACTTTAAGCGAAAAAAAACGCGATTATGTTCAAGCGGCAAAACTGTTCGGCGTAAGTCCGACAAAAATCATGTTTACGCATATTTTGCCGAACGTACTGGGTCCGGTGTTAGTGCTTGCAACCGTTCAGGTTGCTTTGGCGATCATTACGGAAGCGACACTCTCGTTTTTAGGTGTCGGAGTTCCGCCCACTACGCCCTCTTTGGGAACGCTGATTCGTATCGGTAATGAGTTTTTATTCTCCGGCGAATGGTGGATCACAATTTTCCCCGGTGTCGCCCTGATTCTTTTCGTGCTATCCGTCAATATGCTGGGTGACTGGCTGCGTGACGCACTTAACCCGAAACTTCAATAATGCTTATGAATATTCAGCCGCTTTTAGAGGTTCGTAACCTCAAAGTCGAAATTCCGACAAGGAGAGGGACCCTGATCGCACTGGAGGATGTCTCTTTTAGCTTAAAGGCCGGAGAGATATTAGGCGTGGTCGGAGAGTCGGGCGCAGGAAAATCTATGGTAGGCAACTCTATCATCGGCCTTCTTGGAAAGCCGGCTCATATTACTAACGGGGAAATCCTCTTAGAAGGAAGACGGATTGATAATCTTTCCGATGATGAAATGGAGGAAATCCGAGGTAAAGATCTGTCTCTTA
>USHK01000109.1 GCA_900554375.1 uncultured Sutterella sp. | reverse complement strand
GGCATACGAGATCCATGAGCGTCTCGTGGGCTCGGAGATGTGTATAAGAGACAGGTTCGCGGAAGCGGGGACGGCTCTACGCTCCAAAGTCGAGACCTTCCTTTTTCCGATAAGATTAAAGTCGGAGAGAAAGTGGTGACATCCGGTTTGGACGGGATATACCCTAAAGGAATTCCCGTCGGCGTTGTCACAAAAGTCGAACCCGGCGAATCCGGCACCTATGTCAATGTGACAGTATCTGCTCCGAAATCTATCGGAACGAGCGAATACGTTCTCGTGCTTTATGTGGACACCAAAGTAGAACTTCCGGACTTAGACGATACCGAAGAGAAGCCCGGCGATGAGCAGGTTAGAAGGAAGCCTAAAAGATGACCGAGTTCTCCAAAGGCTTTAAGAGCCGCCGCCTGGATAAATCCTTCTATGATCCCGCTTTTGCCTCGGGCTGGTGGGTTTACGGAACCTTGATTTTATCTTGGTGTCTGGATCTTCTGCCGTTATCACATTTACCGTACTTTCCGAGTTTTTTGGTCCTGACGCTGATCTTTTGGTCGGTCCATCAGCCCTCCCGCATTTATTACTGGCTGGCGTTTACTTTCGGATTGCTTACAGATGCTGACACGGGTGCGGTTTTCGGACAGCACGCGCTGACCTTCTGTATGGTCGTTTTCTTTACGGAGCTAATGAGCGTTCGGCTGAGTTGGCTGAGCAGTATTGCTCAGTCTATTTCTTTGATACCTATTTTTTATATTCCGGCGATTCTTTTGACAATTGAAGCCTTTTGTTTCGGTAACGGATTCGGGCCATGGTCGGTCTTTGCCCAGGGACTGCTGTGTGTTGTCTTTTGGCCGGCGTGGTGCTGGCTTCTTGCGCGCCGATGGGTTCCCAACTATGGGGCTTGATCTCCTGATTTGCTATGGACCGACGCACCCTTAAGCTGGAGCTGAAATTCAGGAAACAGTTCAACCGCAGATGTTGGTTTTTTCTGCTGGTGACGTTCCTGCTATATCTAGTTCTAGCCGGCCGTTTTGCGTACCTGCAGATTTTCCAATACGACGAGCTGATCACGAAAGCGGAAGCAAATCGTAAAACCGAAACGGCGCATCCGCCGCGGCGCGGCATCATCATGGATAAAAACGGGGAGGTCCTTGCCACCAATGATCCGATTTATACCTTGGAGATTACGCCGGCCAAGACACAGAACTTCACTCAAACCATAAAAGAGCTTCAGAAAGTCATCTCAATTTCCAAGGGCGATATCCGAAAGTTCAATCGCCTTAAAGATGAACTTCCCCGCTTAAGCCCCGTTCCCATTAAAAGCGGCTTGACGGATGAGGAGGTTGCAAGATTTACAGCCCAAGCGTGGCGTTTTCCGGGAGTGGAGGTTCGCTCCCGTATGCACCGTTTTTATCCTGCCGGAAAAGATGCGGCCCACGTTGTCGGGTACATCGGTCGCATTTCACAAAGGGATCAGACAAGACTTGAAGAAAGCGGCCGGGGAAATGACTATACGGGTACTTTAAACATCGGCAAGACCGGTATAGAGCTCTCTTATGAAGATGTTTTGCACGGGAAACCGGGATTTGAAGAAATTGAAGTCCGAGCCTCAGGGCGCCCGATTCGTTCGCTTTCCATGACGCAACCTCAGAGCGGCAACAACCTGGTATTGACTCTAGATATGGGCCTGCAGCGGGAGATCATGAAGGAGCTTGGTGACCGACGAGGCACAGTTATTGCGATTGAACCTGCTACAGGAGACGTCCTTGCTTTTGTTTCAAATCCGAGCTTTGATCCCAACCTCTTCGTCGACGGAATCGATCAGGAAACTTGGGACAGCCTAAATCAGGACGAGGATAAACCACTAATGAACCGAGCGCTCAGAGGAACCTATCCGATCGGATCAACTTTCAAGCCTTTCATGGCCTTGGGTGCCTTGGAAATGAAGGTGCGCGATCCGAAAAAAGTGATCAATGACAACGGACATTTCCAGCTGGGCAATCATGTGTTCCGAGATTCCACTCGCGGCCGCGGTTACGGTCCTGTGGATATGCATCGTTCGATTGTCGTTTCCTCCGATGTTTACTATTACTCGTTAGCTCAGGATATGGGCATCGATCGGATTCACGACTTCATGAAGCCGTTTGGATTCGGGCAAATCACGGGGATTGATTTAGTCGGGGAGGCGCGCGGTATTCTGCCTTCACGGGAATGGAAACAAAGGCGATTTAAGCAGCGCTGGGCTCAGGGAGATACGATCTCCATCGGGATTGGACAGGGTTATAACGCCTTCACGATACTTCAGCTTGCGCACGCGGTGGCGACGCTGGCAAACGACGGTATTGTGATGAAACCTCATTTGGTCAAGAAGATCATCAACTCAAAGACCGGCGAAGAAGAGATTGTTGCGAAAGACCCTGTCGACGTGATCCCGCTTAAGAAAGAGAACGTTAATTTTATTAAGCGTGCAATGCAGGACGTGACGCAAAAGGGCACCGGAAGAGCAATATTTGCAGGAGCTCCGTACACCGTGGGCGGTAAGACCGGAACTGCACAGGTCTTGGGCATCAAGCAAGGTGAAACATACAATAAAAACAAGATTAGGGAGCGCCACCGTGACCACTCGCTGTTCATTGCTTTTGCACCGGTGGAAAAGCCCAAAATCGCCCTGGCGATTATGGTCGAAAACGGAGGATTCGGAGCGGCTGCGGCTGCGCCTTTAGCTCGTAAGATCCTAGATTATTACCTTATCGAACAAAAGCACGATGAAGCGGCTCCTGAAGATAAAACCAAAGGGAAGGTTCAAGAAATAAAAGCGCCGAGCAAGCCTGCGCCGAAAAAGAGCGCACAGAAGTTCGGAGCGTCTCAGACAGCAGCGAGAGGAAAGATGAAGGGAGAAAAAGCATGAATACGCGCATTCGCGAACCCCTCCATATCCGTGTTCTCAAAGGCCTTTTGAACGTCATTTGGTCTATTGACTGGCCTCTTATGGTGATCGTTTCGATCCTAAGTGCCTGGGGATTCGTTGCCTTGTATTCAGCCGGATACAGCTTCCCATGGCGAATTGACGGACAAATCAGAAATCTTGCAGCCGCAGCTGCGGCGATGATGCTTTTTGCCACGATGCCGCTTAAATGGACCAGGAATTTGGCAGTTCCCGCTTATGTTGTGGGTCTGATTCTTTTGGTTGCTACGCTTCTTTTCGGTGTCAATACGAAGGGTGCGACCCGCTGGCTGGACGTCGGCGTTATCCGAATACAGCCGTCGGAAATTATGAAGTTGGCGACCCCGCTTCTGATTGCCTGGTATTTTCAGATCCGCTTATCCGTGCAGGAAGGTGTCTTGAAATGGTGGGATTACTTAGTGGCTTTCATCATGTTAGCGCTTCCGGTTGCTTTAATTCTGAAGCAGCCTGACCTAGGTACTTCCATTCTTGTTCTAGCCTCCGGTTTTGCCGTCATCTTTTTTGCCGGACTGAGCTGGAAATTTTTGCTTTTGCTCTTCTCCGGCGTGCTTGTTGCCCTTCCCATTGTTTGGAATTCACTCTATGACTATCAGCGGCAGCGTGTGCTGACGCTGTTGGACCCAAGTTCCGATCCTCTCGGGGCCGGATTCCACACTCTGCAGGCCATTATTGCTATTGGCTCAGGTGGCATGACCGGAAAGGGCTGGATGAAGGGTACCCAGGCGCATTTAGATTTTATTCCCGAGCGTACGAGCGACTTCTTGTTTGCAGTTTTTTCGGAGGAATTCGGTTTTTTCGGAGACATCTGCCTGTTAGGTCTTTACACTCTCCTGATTATGAGAGCGCTGTATATTGCTTCTGTAGCCAATACGGTTTTTGAGCGTCTGTTGGCTTGTGCGATAGCAACGATATTTCTTATTTATTCTTTCGTGAATATGGGAATGGTAAGCGGAATTCTCCCCGTGGTAGGCGTTCCGTTACCGTTCATGAGTTATGGTGGAACGGCATTGTTAATTCTCGGAATTTGCTGCGGGTTGCTAATGAAGATCTCAGCACAGCGGCGAATTAAAGTTTCCCTGTATGGCGACGATTACCGTTCTTAATTGAGTGGAACCTACTGAAGAGATCTTATGAATGTAAAGATTCTCGGTGTTTTCGCCTCTGCCGTAGTGCTTCTTATGAGCGCATGCAGCACGCAAAAAAACAGCGGTAAATACTACGATCGAGACGGTCCTCCCAAAGATTGGGAGACTTTCGGCATGAGCCGTGCAGATGCAGTGCCAAAGGTTGAAAAACCGATTGCCGCCACAAACCGTCCCTACACGGTCATGGGTAAGAGGTATGTGCCCATGACGGGAGATAAACCGCTGACCCAGATCGGCTACGGATCTTGGTACGGAAAGCAGTTCCACGGCAAAAAGACTTCCACGGGCGAAATCTACAATATGTATGAAATGTCCGCCGCTCACACTACCATGGAGCTTCCGAGTTACGCTCGGGTCACCAATTTGGAAAACGGAAAGTCCGTAATTGTGCGCGTCAACGACCGCGGCCCTTTCCTGCACAGTCGGGTGATTGATCTCTCCTATGCAGCTGCGACAAAGCTGGGCTACGCGGGAAAAGGGACCGCGCGCGTCAAAGTCGAACGAATTACTCGTGCACAGATTGCTTCCGGGAAATGGGAGAAAAGGAACCCTTTGTTGACTACGGTCCTCGCAGCGATTCCGAAGGACAAAAAGGAAACCTCTTCCCCGGTTGGAGAACGTAAAGATCCGGGCGAGGCATTGATTGAAGCTTTGGCTTCGCAGAGCGGTAATTTGATGGAAAGCCCTGCTCCGGTCATTGCCGAAAAGGTGGAGATTGAAAAAGCAGTGGAACCGGGTTCGGATCGACATCTGATTCCAGAAGGCGTATATACGGTTGCCGGCGCGGACAGCACAACGACGCTTGGGACTTTCGAAAACGAGATTCGGGAAGAAGTCATTCACTCAATTAAAGAACAGGCCTCCGATGAGAAGCGGAAGCTTACAGATACAATCTCGGTTCCTCAAGGAAGCTATGCCGTGCAGCTCGGCGTGTTCCGCTCTGAAGCGAATGCTATTGCTTTGAAGAAGCGTTTCATTGAAACCCTCGGCGATAAAATAGGTTCCGAAGTCAGCATCCGCTCGACAAACGGCTTATATAAAGTCGTTGCCGGTAAGTCCATGACCGAAAAGCAGGCAAAATCTGCTGTGGCGATTATTCGAGATGCGTTGAACATCAAAGCGTTTACTTTGAAGGAATAGAGTCTGTCTCTTATACACATCTCCGAGC
>USHK01000108.1 GCA_900554375.1 uncultured Sutterella sp. | reverse complement strand
TTCATGAGCGTCTCGTGGGCTCGGAGATGTGTATAAGAGACAGGTTAAGCTGTGGTGCCGACGGGAGCCAGCCCATCAGTTCGCTCTGGATGTTGTAATCCACGTAGGTGCCGTCAAAAACTTTGGTATCAGCCAAGGGGGAGAGCATGTCCGAAAGAGGAATCCGCTCGTATCGCCACTGATCCGTATGTTCGTAAAAGTAGCTCGTCGAGTTCATATGACGGCTTGCCGGTTCCCAATCTTTTGCGAAGGAATATTCGCTCCATCCGGCTTCCGGACGAATCTTTTCCTGTCCTACATAATGGCACCAGCCGCCGCCCGGGACGCCGCAAGTACCGCACATCAGCAGGATATTGATGATGGAACGATAAGTGTTGTCCGTTTGGAACCACTGGTTAACGCCGGCCCCCATCAGCACGCAGGCGCGGCCCTGAGTCTTAGAGGCGGCCGTCGCAAATTCCCTAGCCAATGTAATGGCATATTGAGGCTCTACGCCGGTAATTTTTTCCTGCCAAGCCGGCGTGAAGGGAATATTGTCTGCGTAGCTTTTAGCACATTCCCCGCCCAGACCGCGGTCGACGCCAAGATAACTTCCGAAGAGATCAAAGACGGTTGCAACGTAAACATCCCGTCCGTTGAGCTGTACTTTCTTGGCCGGAACCTTCCGGACCATAACATCCGAGGCCATTGCGTTGTTTGGGAAGCCGTCTCGTTCACGACCACCGAAATACGGATATTCAACATCAATCACAGCGTCGGAATCATTAAGGAAAGTCAGCTGGGGTTTGATTGCTTTACCGGTTTCACCGTCAACTTCGTGGAGGTTCCACTTGCCTAAATCCTGCCCCGCCTTTTGTCCCCAACGGTATCCCATAGAGCCCTGAGCTACTGCGGGAGTCTTGGTGAGCTCATCCCAAACAACGGTTTTCCATTCCGGGTTGTTGCATTCGGGTTCCTTATAGCCCAAGTCGCAGGCGCGGACCGTGCGTCCCGCGGTGTAACGGCCGTCGGCCCGAGGCTCCATCGTCACAAGAATAGGGAAGTCCGTTAGTTTTCGGCAGTATTCTGTGAAATACGGATCCGGATGTTCGTAATGGAACTCTTTAAAGATGACGTGGCTGACAGCCATGGCCAGTGCCGCGTCCGTCGCCTGCTTGGGGTGTATCCACCAGTCCGCGTCTTTAGTGACTTCGCAATAATCCGGACAGACATTGACGACTTTCGTTCCGTTGTAGCGAGCTTCCGTCAGGAAGTGCGCATCCGGCGAACGAGTCATCGAAATGTTGGTTCCCCAAACGATGATGTAACTTGAGTAATACCAGGCCTCAGATTCGGGAACGTCAGTTTGTTCACCCCAGGTTTGAGGGGAAGAAGGAGGCAGGTCGCAGTACCAATCGTAGAAAGAGAGGAGTGCGCCGCCGATCAGGCTGAGGTAACGGGTACCCGCTCCGTAAGAAACCATGGAGTAGCCCGGAATCGGTGAGAAGCCGGAAATACGGTCGGGCCCGTATTTTTTGATGGTGTACAGGTTAGCTGAAGCAATGATCTCTAGAGCTTCGTCCCAAGTAGTACGCACCATACCGCCTAAGCCGCGGGCCGCTGTGTAGGACTTGCGGAGCTGTGGGTTTTCGACAATGGAAGCCCAAGCTTCGATTGGCTTCATTGTCTTACGGGCGTCTTCCCATGCGGCCTTGAGTTCGGCACGTATGAGAGGGTGTTTGACTCGAGATGCAGAGTAGAGGTACCAGGAATAGCTGGCGCCTCTGGGGCATCCGCGGGGCTCGTGATTCGGTACGCCTGCGGGGTTGGGCGGATAATCCGTTTCTTGAGTTTCCCAAACGACGATTCCGTCTTTGACGTAAACCTGCCAGCTGCAAGAGCCCGTGCAGTTTACGCCGTGGGTAGAACGAACGATTTTATCGTGAGCCCATCGATCCCGGTAGGATTGTTCCCAAGTCCTGTCTTCACCGGTCACTTCTCCCCATCCGTCTGAATAGGAGCCGACTTTTTTGGTAAAGAATAGGGAGGACTTCATGATTCCGGACATTTTGTTCTCCAATTAAAGCAGTATTTTTGAGGTGAAAAAGGACGATCAGCAAAGATCCGGTGCGTTCTTTCTATCGTAGTAGTAGATGTTGATTGCGAGGATGGCAACGAAGATCAAAGTCGAAACTCCGAACATCACGCCCGCTCCGCATTCAGCAAGGAGCATGCCGATTGTGAAAGGACCGTAAGCACCGATAGCAGAGGTCCAGCCGACAACGGCTCCGCCCTGCAGCGGCGGGAAAAGGACAGCCATTTGTTCAGTGGTGGATGCATTGCCGACGCCTGTCCAGAAGAAAATCCAGAACATAATGATCAGCCAAATCCAGCAGCCTGCTACACTCGTCGGTTTGTACCACCAAAGCGCAAGTAAACCGATAATGTTGCAGATAGCCATAATCGTGGTAACTCTGCCTCCGCGGATCTTATCGGAAACCTGGCCGGCACCGACTCTGGATAAAGCACCGATGACCGGTCCTAACCAAGCAAGCGCAACGGCGCTAGGGGCGCCTTCAATGCCGGCAAAAGTGTGGTTGCCCAACAGAGCCAGCTGAGCACCTAGACCGGCAAAGGTAGCGAAAGTTCCGTAATAGAAAAGGGTCATGAACCAGGTATGCTTGTTTCCAAAAATGGCCCATTGCTGCTTGATATTCGCGGTTACCGGAACGGAACGCAGGAAGATCCAAGAGAGGATAGTGACGAGAGCAACGAGGGGAATCCATACCCAGGCGGCGTTTTGCAGCCAGTAAGTAATCGTTTTACCGTCAGGAAGATGCGCAACCTGACCGGATCCTAAGCATGCTAAAGCAGACCAGCCGATAACCAGCGGAGTGACGAACTGGACCAGACCGGTACCACAATCAGAGAGGCCGCCTTGTACGCCAAGGGCAAACCCCCTTTCATGTTTCGGGAAAAAGTAGTTTGTAGAAGCCATCAACCCGGAGAAGGTTCCGCCGCCGATGCCGCTTAACAAAGCAAAACCGAGAAGGACCCAATAAGGCGTATCAACGTGCTGAACGGCGTAAACCCAGCAGAAGAGCGGGATAAGCAAAAGGCCGGTTGAAAACGTCACGAGTACTCGGGTTCCCAATATCGGCGGTAAGAAGGTCCACAGAATGCGCAACGTGCCTGCAGACAGACCAACCATAGCTACCAGCCAGTAAAGCTGACTGTGTGTTAAAGAAAAGCCGATTTCATTTAACCGAGGGGCAAGAGAAGGGACCAAGAACCAAGCGCAGAAACCAAAGGTCAGGCTGAAGGTACTAAGCCATACAGTCGTCCATGCCAGCGTCTTATTCCATTGGGCCGGATTTTCAGGATTCCAAACCTTAATATCTGGACGCATATTATTTCCTTATTCAATGCTAAATTTGACTCGAACTAATATTCGGGTTTGTTCTTATTCTATGGGCTCCCTTGAATTTGTAACCCTTTGTTTGTTCGAATTGAGCAGGACTTGAATGGGTTCTTTGGCGGAATTTACTAACATACAAATCCGCGAGTTTGGGAGGAAGAAATGAATTTTGGTTTGAAAGCATTGGCTTGCTTGCTTCTGTATCCGGATGCAGCGCTTAAAGATAATCTGCCTGAAATTAAGGAAGGCGTCGCCGGATCGAGCCTTTCCGACGATCAGAAAGAAAAGCTATATATTTTTATTAACCACCTGGCAGAGACTCCCTTATCCGATTTGCAAAAAGATTATGTCTCGACATTTGATATCGGGAAGAAGGCGAGCCTTAACCTTTTTGAGCATATGCACGGAGATTCGCGTGAGAGAGGTTCTGCGATGCTCAATCTTAAAAAGCTCTACGAAGAACGAGGCTTGAGCATTGAGGGTGACGAGTTTCCGGATTATCTGCCGATGTTCTTAGAGTTCTTATCGGGCTTGGGCTATTCTGAGGCTCAAGCGCTTTTAGATAGTGCTGCGCGCCATATTGCTCCCATTGATATTGCGCTTCAGAAATCGGAATCTCCATGGAGTGCTGTCACGGGAGCAATTCTGTCACTCTCTGCAATGAAAAATTCAGAAATAAAATTGGAAAGGGACGACCTTCTTCCGACAACAGAGGCAGAGTCGTTTGATTCTCCCGTGCGGTTCGGAGGCAATGCAGACCCGGTTCAAACCGTGCATTTTAAAAAATGAAAAAAAAAGGCGGAAGATCTACAGACCTTCCGCTAAAGTAATTTTCACCCCATTTCTTTGGATTGCTCCAAGGAGAAGATTTCTGTCTCAAAGACATCATCTAGTGATTAGAATCATATCATAAAATGAGAACGATTCGCATTTGCGATTGTATGAAATTGTATCCGTAAATTTTTGGACTCTTTCCTTGATTCTCGGCCTCAATTATTGATGAAGTTGTTTTCTGGAACGACGCAGGAAAAGATAAGAAAAGGGGCGGGGGCCCAAAGACCCTCGCCCAACATTTTTCACCCCAATTGCTCTTGTTGACACGGAGTACACTGAAGTCTCTATGCTTCCAAAGAGAAGATTGAAATCACTCAATCGACAAAAGAAATGTAGCATATATTGAGAACGATTATCAATATTATTGTCGAACAATTTACTTTTGTATTTTTGTTAAGAGTGAGGACGCTTCGCGACCCGTCCGCCTGCCAGAATAATTTCAACATAGCCATAGCACAAGGGCATTTCTTGAAAAAAGTTTGTAGCGAGCAAATCAAAATCATTGACACTCCCAAAAATTTGGCAATATAGATAAGTAGGTTCATATCCCAACCACCTCATCAAGGAGAAGCAGATGACTACAAGACGGAAGTTAATCAAGACTTCTTTATCGCTTGCGGCGCCCCCCGTCGGAATGAGTGTTGCTATTGAAGTGGCAAATGCAGAAGACATTCCGAAATGGAACGGCGAAACAGATGTTCTTGTTCTCGGTTATGGCAATGCAGGTTCCAATGCTGCGATCGCTGCGGCCGACGCCGGGGCAAAGGTTCTTATCTTGGAGAAGACAGAGGCCGGCGGCGGTAACGTTTCTGTTTCCTCGGGCGGCTTTGTTGTTCCGACAAACAAAGAAGACTATTACAAGTTCCAAAAGGCGCTGTATGAATTGTCTCGCTCTGAGTGGGACAAGGACCTTCTGGATCTTTTCTGCGAAGAGTCTCTCCATTTGGGGACTATGTTTCTTCGTTGGCTCCGGAAGGAAAGATCGGTGTTCACGGTCATGCAGGTCATCAAAACCTGCCGGGTGCAGACCTGTCTCTTATACACATCTGACGCTGCCGACGACTCCTTACGTGTGGATCTCGG
>USHK01000107.1 GCA_900554375.1 uncultured Sutterella sp. | reverse complement strand
CATCGGTCAGCGAACGAACTTTTGCAACATCTCTTTCAATTTCTTCTTCGGTTTTAAAACCGATATGGAGCACGCCCAATCCGCCGGCATTGGAAACGGCCGCCGCCATCTCAGGCGTATCCCAGCCGAGGCCCGGCAAACCGATCACCGGTTTAGAGACCTTGAAATCGTCTAAAAACTTCTGAGTTTTGTCTGTTGCATTCTGAGTCGCAATCATCTCAAATCCTTTTGTTCGTTCGCGCCCTACCTATAAGCCGCGGCATTGTTTTCAGCAAAACAGCATTTTCGTCTGTTTCAACTATGCACACAAGAATAGCGAAAAACGCCTGCCTGTTGATCGCTAACTTATTAAAATGTCGAGATTATCGTAAGGAGTTTTGTGTGGAAACAAAAACAGTTGTCGTTGGTCTTTCAGGCGGAGTGGATTCTGCCGTCAGCGCCTACCTTCTCAAGAAGCAGGGATACGAAGTAATCGGTCTTTTCATGAAAAACTGGGAGGACGATGACGACAGCGAATACTGTTCTTCCCGTCAGGATTTAATTGATGCCACGGCGGTTGCCGACGTGATCGGCATCGATATCGAAGCCGTGAACTTTGCCAAAGAGTACAAGGACCGCGTTTTTGCGGAATTCTTATCTGAGTATTCCGCCGGCCGTACGCCGAACCCTGACGTCCTCTGCAATTCCGAGATCAAATTCAAAGCTTTCCTTGATCACGCCATCCGTTTGGGCGCTGACAAGATTGCAACCGGTCACTATGCACGTGTTCGCGAAAGAGACGGGCTCTTTGAACTTTTAAAAGGTGTAGACAACACTAAAGATCAAAGCTATTTCTTAAATCGTCTCAATCAATACCAGCTTTCGAAAGCCATGTTTCCGGTCGGAGACATGTGCAAGACCGAGGTACGCAGAATTGCCGAAGAGATCGGTTTGCCGAACGCTAAGAAAAAAGACAGCACAGGCATTTGCTTTATCGGGGAACGTCCGTTCCGCGAGTTCCTCCATCGCTACCTTGCCAACAAACCCGGTCCGATTAAGACTCCGGACGGAAGAATTGTCGGTGAGCACATCGGTCTTTCTTACTACACCTTAGGTCAGCGCAAAGGCATCGGAGTCGGCGGCTCTAAGTTCGGCAACGGCGAACCTTGGTTTGTTGCGCGCAAGGATATTCCGAACAACACGCTTTATATCGTCCAAGGCCACGACCATCCTTGGCTTCAGTCCTTCTCGCTTTGTGCCACGAGACCCAACTGGATCAGCGGTACTGCTCCTGAAGCCGGAAGAATGCTCGGCCTTAAAACGCGTTACCGCATGGCCGACCAGGAATGCAAGGTTATCCGTGCTGACGATGAAAGCGTCGTCGTTTCGTCGCTCGATCCTCTTTGGGCGGTGACACCGGGCCAAAGCGCAGTCTTCTACGACGGAGAAGTTTGCTTAGGCGGTGCGATTATCGACACCAGCCGATAACCAGATTGTCAAAAATTTAACGCGTCTATCGTTTCGGGCTATCAATCACCGATGTATTTTTCTTAGGAGAAACTAGAAGTGGACCTAACCGTGTTAAGGAACTATATCGTTGTCGCACGTGAACAAAACATAACGCGGGCCTCAAGGTTAATTCATATCACGCAGCCAGCCTTATCAAGACAACTTTTCCAACTTGAAGAAGCGCTTGGAACCAAACTTTTCGAGCGATCCAAGTACTGTATAAAGCTAACAGAACAAGGGACGTTTTTTTACCACCGAGCGGAAGAGATTTTAGAACTCTACGAAAAAACAAAAAGAGATATCTCCTTTAAGGAGGAGGAAATCGCAGGAGAATTAACTATTGGGGCTGGTGAGTTCCGCTCCGTTGAACCTCTCAGCAAGATCATCTCCGAGTTTCAAGCTCTGTACCCTAAAGTTTGTGTGCACATGCGTACAGGCTTTACTCCAGATATTCTTGAACAGTTAGGCAATGGACTTCTCGATTTTGGTCTGATTTTCAATCGTCCCCGTGATGACCGCTACGCCTCCATGTCTTTGGGAGTCAAAGAGGAATGGGGGGCCTTAGTCCCAAAAAAATCTCCGATTGCAGAAAAGAAAACTCTCTTCCCCGCTGACTTAGCTGAAGAACCCCTCCTTATCAGCGGTAATTTGGAACATTTGGTAAATCTCAAAGAGTGGTTCGGCCCCCTGGGAAAATGTCTCAGTGTCAAAAGTACCTACAACTTATTAAACAACGCTGCATTTCTTGTTGCCAACGGAGTAGGCATTGCTCTTTGCATAAGATTAAATTGTTCTTATCGCGGTTTAACTTTCATTCCCTTTACACCTCCGCTCCATTCTGAAACGCGCCTCATTTGGCGAAACGACCCTATGCAGACGCCGGCTAAAAAAGCGTTCGTAACGCTTCTTGAAAAATTACAAAAATGAATATTTAAAGAGTAAAAAATAGCATTAGACATATTTGAAAGGCATTTTTAGAATCCTTTACATGTTCAATTGATTCTCGACTGGAAAATCCATCGTTAGCCAGTCACTAGTAAAGGATTCTCAAATGCATAATTTCATTTTTTCCGTTCCAACCACTGTCTATTTTGGAAAAGGTCAGCTGGCTTCCCTTCCGAAGGCGATGCACCCCCTGGGAACAAAGGTGCTTGTCGTAACTGGCCGCGGCAGTACGATTCGAAACGGTATTCTAGCCAAAGTCAAGTGCGCACTCTCCGACTTCCAACTGACCGAACTGTCAGGAGTAGATCCCAACCCTCGAGTTACCACTGTTAGAAAAGGAGTAGAACTCTGCCGAGAAAAAGGTATTGAAGTTATTCTTGCAGTCGGTGGAGGCAGCGTTATCGATTGCGCCAAAGCTATTGCCGCCGGAGTTTATTACGACGGTGATCCCTGGAACATGGTTCTTGACTCCACCAAGGGGAGTATAACCAAAGCTCTTCCTGTCTGTACCGTGCTTACGCTTGCAGCCACGGGATCTGAGATGGACGGGGCCGCCGTAATTTCCAACGTCGATACCAATGAGAAATTTACAATGCTTAGCCCGTTGCTCATCCCCAAGGTTTCGATCATGGATCCGGAATTTACTTTCTCGGTTCCAGCTCCTCAAACGGCCGCCGGGAGCGCCGACATTCTTTCTCACATCATGGAAGTGTATTTTGGCGATGAAAACACATACATGACAGACAGAATTTCTGAGGCTTTAATGAAAACTGTCATTCGGTTTGCACCCGTCGCCATGACTCGTCCTGACGATTACGAAGCCCGAGCTAATCTTATGTGGGCGTCTTCCTGGGCCATTAATGGACTGACTGCAGCTGGCAAGGCACACGACTGGTCTTGTCACTACATTGAACACGAACTCTCTGCCTTTTACGATATTACTCATGGTGTTGGGTTAGCAATCATCACTCCTCAATGGATGCGCTACATCCTTAATGAGAAGACTCTGGATAAGTTCTCAGCTTTTGCTCGAAACGTTTGGGGTATCGATGGCTCGCTTCCTAAATATGAACAGGCAAAAAGGGGCATTGAGGAGCTGGAAAACTTCTTCAGACTCTTGAAGTTGCCAAACAAACTCTCGAGCCTGGGCATTGATGACAGACATTTCGCCGAAATGGCAGAACATGCAAACAAAACAACAGGAATCGGCAGTGCCTCTTACGTTCCTCTGTCTTCTAAATCTATCGAAAACATTTTGAAAATGTGTCTCTAAATCAACGAGGTTCATTATGAGCTCATTAAAGATCGTTCTCTTTTCCGTATTGCTCTTGTCTTCAGTTGCGGTAGAAGCGACCGAACAATGCGCACGTCCTATTGAAGTTAAGGCGGGAGAGCATAGCCTCAAAGGCTGTATCAATAGCAGCGACACCGCAACTGCGCTCTTAAAGCGGATGCCCTTTACCGTCACAATGGCGAACGCGCATAACATCGAGATGGTGTATCGATTTAAAGAAGCCCTGCCGGCGGAAAACGCAACTCGCAGTTCTTACACGATCGGGGACATCTTCTACTGGACTCCGAAAAATGCACTGGTTATTTACTACGGTCAAAACGGTAAGTCCTTTGATAATCTGCAGAAAGTCGGACATATCGAGACCGACGTTCAATTCCTTGAAAAAGTTCCTGAAATCCCAGTCTCGTTTCTTTCCAGGTAGTTCCTCATCCACAAACCATTACTTAATTCACAGAGTACCTATCATGAACAAACTTCTCGTTACCCTTGCCGTTGGTTCCCTCTCTGTCCTCACTTCCGCAAACGCAGCGGATGTCTTATTCGTCACGGGCTCTCCTGACCTTGAAAAATCAAACGCCTCCCGAGTCATTACTCAGCTCGTTCAAGAGAAAATTCCTGGCGTTGAGATCGTCCGTACCGACAAAATTAAACTCAATTCTCCGGAAGACATTGAGCGCGAAAGAAATCGCGTCAGCAACGCAAAAATTATTGTCTTCCATTATCCTGTTTACTGGTACCAGCCGCCTGCTGTCTTCAAGAACTATCTGGACAGCGTTTACACTTTCGGATTTGCACACAATGCTAACGGCGGCCTCTTAACCGACAAAAAACTCATCCTTTCAGTAACGTCGGGTGCTCCTGCATCAGCCTACCGACCCGGAGGTCGAATGGAACATGACATGGCTGATTTTCAACTTCCTCTCCGACAATTCGCCAATCTTTGCGGCCTCAAATTTGAAGGAATGGTATATACGGGCGGCTATAACCTCGCACGAAAAGAACAAGATAAAAACAAGCAGGAAACCGCTGCCGCTGAACATGCTGAAACTTTGATCACCAAAATTAATCAGGCAAAACAGTAAACGAACACCTTTGGAGAAAGTTTATGAAACATTCCAGACGTTATTTCCTCGGTGCGATCTCAACACTTTCTATCCTGCCTCTTTCCATGTCAAACGCAACTAATGTTCACAAGGCGGCCATTCTTCTATACAGCCGCTCCGGGAACACTGCCATTCTTGCAGACTTCATACGAGAACAAATTCAGGTCCCCATATTTCGAATTTTACCCAAAGTCCCTTATAACGCAGATTATTCAAAAATGACTGACGGAGCCCGTGCAGAGGTCAGAGATAGAGCGTATCGCGAACTCGCCTCCCCACTTCCCGATCTTTCTAACTATGACACTATCTTCCTCGGCAGCCCCTACTGGTGGGGTAGTCTTTCGGTTCCTATGAGTTCGTTTTTGATGAAAAATCCTTTGGATGGAAAAAATATCTTTCCTTTCATCACGTCTGGAAGCTCTTCCCCGGAGGGAGCCCTCGAGAGAATTAAAGAGCTGTGCCCTCACGCGAAGATAGGACAATATTTTTATGCTGTCTCTTATACACATCTCCGAGCCCACGAGACGCTCATGAATCTC